>NZ_JARVRO010000020.1:0-37343 GCF_030209645.1 Curtobacterium sp. ME-Dv--P-122a | reverse complement strand
GACCTGCCGGTCACGCTGTTCCAGATCCAGGACAAGGAGGACGGACCGGAGGCCCGGTGCCAGCTGGCACCGGGCCTCCGGTCCGGAGAGTGGTCGCGCCTACGGCGCCATGATCACCTGGGGCGTGCCTGTGGCGGCGGCCGGACCCATCTCGTCCGCGATGCGGTTCGCCTCGTTGATGAGTGTCTGGACGATCTCGGCCTCGGGCACGGTCTTGACGACCTGGCCCTTGACGAAGATCTGCCCCTTGCCGTTGCCCGAGGCGACGCCGAGGTCGGCCTCGCGCGCCTCGCCCGGGCCGTTCACGACGCAGCCCATGACGGCGACGCGGAGCGGGACGGTCATGCCCTCGAGCCCCTTCGTGACGTCGTTCGCGAGCTGGTACACGTCGACCTGCGCGCGACCGCAGCTCGGGCAGGAGACGATCTCGAGCTTGCGCTCGCGCAGGTTGAGCGACTGCAGGATCTGCAGGCCGACCTTGACCTCTTGCGCGGGCGGGGCGGAGAGCGACACGCGGATGGTGTCGCCGATGCCCTCGGCCAACAGGATGCCGAACGCGGTGGCGCTCTTGATCGTGCCCTGGAACTCCGGGCCGGCCTCGGTCACGCCGAGGTGCAGCGGCCAGTCGCCGGCGGCGGCGAGCTGCCGGTAGGCCTTGACCATCACGATCGGGTCGTTGTGCTTGACCGAGATCTTGAAGTCGTGGAAGTCGTGCTCCTCGAACAGGGAGGCTTCCCACACGGCGGACTCGACGAGCGCCTCGGGGGTGGCCTTGCCGTACTTCTGCAGCAGGCTCGGCTCGAGCGACCCCGCGTTCACGCCGATGCGGAGCGAGACGCCGGCGTCCTTGGCGGCCTTGGCGATCGCGCCGACCTGGTCGTCGAACTTGCGGATGTTGCCCGGGTTGACGCGGACGGCAGCGCAGCCGGCGTCGATCGCCTGGAAGACGTACTTCGGCTGGAAGTGGATGTCGGCGATCACGGGGATCTGCGACTTCTTCGCGATGATCGCCAGCGCGTCGGCGTCGTCCTGCGTGGGCACGGCGACCCGGACGATGTCGCAGCCCGAGGCCGTGAGTTCAGCGATCTGCTGCAGCGTCGCGTTGATGTTGGTGGTCTGCGTCGTGGTCATCGACTGCACGGACACCGGGGCGTCGCCGCCCACGAGCACCTTGCCGACCCGGATCTGCCGCGACTTGCGACGCGGAGCGAGGGTTTCGGGGGACTTGGGCATACCGAGGTTGACTGCGGGCACGTGAGCACTCTACGCGCTCGGTCTGACCGTGCCGGGTCCGGTCCCCGTACGTCCGTTCAGAGCTCCCTGACCGAGTCCACGACCGTGATCAGCGGGGCGTAGAGCCGCATCACCGCGAGTGCGCGGTCGTGGTCCTCGTCGCTGGCGCCGGCACAGGCGTCCGCCACGACGGTCACCGTCGCACCGGCGTCGGCCGCGGCCAGCGCGGTCGACAGCACGCAACAGTCGGTCGACACCCCCGTGAGCACCAGGTGCGGGTGGTCGCCGACGACGGCCTGGAGGCTCGTCCCCCACTTGCCGAAGGTCGGTTCCGTCACGACGGGGTCGTTCCGGTCCGCGGCGGCCGACGCGAACGGCTCGGTGAGCGCGTACAGCGGGTCGGCGTCCGGGACCAGTGCGAAGGGCCAGTCGCGGTAGTACGGCACCCACGCACCCGCGGGCTGCTCCGGGGCGACGAAGCGGGTGAACACCGTGCGGCCCGTGAACCGCGGCAGAAGCCGCTCGATGCCGGCGCCGACGTGGTCGTACCGCGGGGCGGCCCACGGGTTCTCGCCGGTGAAGACCTGCTGCATGTCGATCACGACGAGCCAGGCGTCGTCGGGGATCTCCGCGCTCATCGCAGGTCGTCCGGAGTGCTCGGTGCTCCCGGTGTGCTCAGGGCTTCCTGGCGGCGGATCGACCCGCGCGCGAACAGCAGCGTGCCGAGGAACCCGACGACCAGGGCGACGAGGACGCCGAGGTTCGCGTACGCCCAGGGGCCCTCGCGGCCACCGAGGCCGAACGGGCCGAGCAGGTAGCCCTGCCAGGTCAACCACGTGGGTGACGCCAGCGTGACGAGGCCCCACCCGAGCGCAGTGCCGACGACGACCAGGGCGATCGCGCCCCACCGGACGTCACCGTACCGGCCGCGGCGGTCGTCGAGCTCGGCCTCCGCGTAGGCGCGACGACGCAGCAGGACGTCGGCGACGAAGATGCCGGCCCAGACCGCGATCGGGACGCCGAGGGTGATCAGGAACGCCTGGAACGGGATGACGAACGACTCGGCGAAGAACGCGATGTAGATCGCCCCAGCCACCATGAACACGCCGTCGACCCCGGCGGCGACCGGCCGCGGGATCTTCACGCCGACGCTCAGCAGCGCGAGGCCCGACGAGTAGATGTCGAGGACCGCTCCCCCGACGAGCCCGAGGATCGCCACGATCGCGAACGGGATGAGGAACCAGATCGGCAGGATGGTGGTGAGCGCGCCGATCGGGTCGTCCTGGATGGCAGCGTTCAGGTCCGGCGACGACCCGGCGAGCAGGACGCCGAAGACCACGAGGATCGCCGGGGCCAGCGCGCCGCCGAAGGTCGTCCACCCGACGACCCCACCGGTGGACGCGGCCCGCGGCAGGTACCGCGAGTAGTCGGCAGCCGCGTTCACCCAGCCGAGGCCGAAGCCGGTCATCACCAGGACCAGGGCCCCGATGACCTGCTGACCGCTGCCGGAGGGCATCGCGGCGATCGCGGCGAAGTCGATGGAGGGCACCGCGAGCACGATGTAGACGACGGTGAGCACCCCCGTGATGACCGTGATCCAGGTCTGCAGGCGCATGATCACGTCGAAGCCCGCGACGCCGGCCCCGACCACGAGCGCCGCGACGACGACCAGCGCGACGACCTTCGTCAGCACCCCGCCGTCCCAGCCGAGCTCGGTGAAGACCGTCGAGGTCGCCAGGACCGCCAGGGCGGCGAGCGAGGTCTCCCACCCGACGGTGAGGATCCAGCTGAGGAACGAGGGCACCCGGTTGCCCCGCACGCCGAAGGCCGCACGACTCAGCACCATCGTCGGCGCCGACCCCCGCTTGCCGGCGATCGCGACGACGCCGCACAGCAGGAACGAGAACACCACCCCGACGACCGAGACGGCGGTGGCCTGCCAGAAGGAGATGCCGAACCCGATGACGAATGCCCCGTAAGCGATGCCGAGCACAGAGATGTTGGCGGCGAACCACGGCCAGAACAGTCCCCGTGGGGTGCCCTTCCGGTCGGACTCGGCGATGACGTCGAGGCCCTGGCGCTCGACGGTGCGAACCTCGGGAGGGTTCGGGGCGGCTGTGGTCATCCGCTGAGCGTAGCGCCGGAGCGACTACCCGAACAGGTTCACCGGCCGCACGATGTCGGCGTAGATGAGCAGCGCGCTCATGCCCGCCAGCAGCACCACGACGACCATCGTCAGGGGCATCGTCTTCGCCAGGTCGATGGGCCCCGGGTCCGCCTTGCCGACGAGCTTGAACGACCGTCGTTTGATCGCTTCCCAGAGCGCACCCGCGATGTGTCCGCCGTCGAGCGGCAGCAGCGGCACCATGTTCAGCACGAACAGGCCGATGTTGAGCGAGGCCAGCAGCCCGAGGATCGTGTACGCCTTGTCGACCACGGGGACGCCGCTCATCGACGAGACCTCGCCGATCGCGCGGCCCACGCCCACCACCGACACGGGGCTGTCCTGTGACCGCTCCTGGGCACCGAACGCGGCGTTCCACACGGCGACCAGGCGCTGCGGCAGGTCGATGATCAGGTGCGCCGACGCCGCGATCTGGGCGCCGGTCGCCGGCAGCACCTCGGCCGGGGACTGCCGCACCAGGGACTGCCCGATGCTGACGCCGACCACGCCGACGCGCTGGGTCTTCGTGGTGCCGTCGTCGTTCTTGACGACCTTGCCCTCGGCGTCGTAGACGTCGCGGGTGGCGGTCGTCGGGGTGATCTCGAGGGTCTTGCGGGCACCGTCGCGCTCGACGACCACGGTGACCTGGTCACCGGCGGACTCCTGGAAGACCTCGGAGACGCGGCTGATGGTGGGGTCCTGCTCACCGTTCACCGAGAGCACGACGTCGCCGGACTCGATGCCCGCCTGCTTCGCCGGGGACACCGCGTCGCCGGGCGAGCACTCGGTCGTCCGGCTGTTCGGCAGCACGCACCCCACGCTCGACGTGAAGGTCGTTGTCGGCGCCCCGAACCCGCACAGCAGCACACCGAACAGCACGATGCCGATCACCAGGTTCATCGCCGGGCCCGCGACCATCACGATGATCCGCTTCCACGGCGTCAGGCGGTAGAAGGCGCGGGAGTCGTCACCGCCGGAGTCCGCGATCTGCTCGGCGCTGGCCTGGCGGGCGTCCTGCACGAACGCGCCGTACATGCCGGTGTTCGTGATGGCGTTCGCCCGGCCCGAGGCGCGCGGCTTGAGCATGCCGACCATCGAGATGTACCCACCGAGCAGGATCGGGCGGATCCCGTACTCGGTCTCACCCCGCTTGAACGACCACATCGCCTTGCCGAAGCCCAGCGAGTACTGCGTCACCTTGACGTTGAAGAGCTTCGCGAAGGACAGGTGCCCCAGCTCGTGGAGTCCGATCGAGACCAGCAGGCCGATGATGAAGACGACCACGCCGAGGACGAAGAGCAGGACGGATTCGACGGTCACCGGGAAAGAGTACGGGACTGATTCCATGACGGAGCCGAGCGCCGTCTGAGAGGTGATCTGGGCCTCCAGGCCTGTGCGTCACGTCCGCGGTCTGCCGCCTCCGCGTCGGACGGGAGGCGCCACTCGCGTCAGCGGGTCAGCGCGCGGTCCGCAGCGGTGCGGGCCCACTGCTCCGCGGCGAGCACGCCGTCGAGTGACGGCTCCCCCGCGGTGTGCTCCTCGACGACGCGCTCGACCGTGTCGACGATGTCCAGGAAACCGATCGCGCCGGCGTGGAACGCGGCGACGGCTTGCTCGTTCGCGGCGTTGAACACGGCCGGGAACGTCCCGCCCAGCTCGCCCACTCGCTTGGCGAGGGCGACGGCGCCGAAGGCGTCCTGGTCGAGCGGCTCGAACGTCCACGTGCTCGCGGTCGTCCAGTCGAGCGGCACGCCGACGCCGGGCACCCGGTCCGGCCAGGCCAGGCCGAGCGCGATCGGTAGCCGCATGTCCGGCGGCGACGCCTGGGCGATGGTGGAACCGTCGACGAACTCGACCATCGAGTGCACGATCGACTGCGCGTGCACGGTGACGTCGATGCGGTCGTACGGCACGTCGAAGAGCAGGTGGGCCTCGATGACCTCGAGCCCCTTGTTGACCAGGGTCGCGGAGTTCGTCGTGACGACGAGACCCATGTCCCAGGTCGGGTGCGCCAGCGCCTGGGCGGGGGTGACGTCACGGAGCTGCTCGCGGGTGCGCCCACGGAACGGACCGCCGCTCGCCGTCAGGACGAGCCGCTGCACCTCGGCGTCGGCGCCGGAGCGCAGCGCCTGCGCGATGGCGGAGTGCTCGCTGTCCACGGGCACGATCTGCCCGGGCGCCGCGGCCTGCTGCACGAGGGAGCCGCCGACGATCAGGCTCTCCTTGTTCGCGAGGGCGAGCACGGCGCCGGTCTCGAGGGCCGCGAGCGTCGGGCCGAGGCCGACCGAGCCGGTGATGCCGTTCAGGACGACGTCGGCCTCGACGCTCCGGACCAGCTGCTCCGAGTCGGCCGCGCCGAACGCCGTGTCGCGGACGCCGAACCGGGCGGCCTGTTCGGCGACGACGTCGCGGTTGCTGCCGGCGGTGAGCCCGACGACCTCGAACCGATCGGGGTTGCGGGCGACGACGTCGAGCGCCTGGGTGCCGATCGAGCCGGTGCTGCCGAGGACGACGATCCGCCGACGGTCCGGACCGGTGGTGCCGAGGCGGCCGTCCGTCACGGTCAGCCCTTGGCGAGGATGTCGACAACGAAGACGAGCGTGGCGTTCTTCGGGATGCCCGAGCCCTCCTGCGGGTTCGCGCCGTAGGCGTCCTCCGGCGTGGCGACGATCAGGACCTGCGAGCCGACCTTCTGCCCGACGAGCCCGGTGACGAAGCCCTTGATGAGCGCGCTCTCCGACACGGTGAAGGTGGTGGGGACACCCTTCGACCACGAGGAGTCGAACTCCTTGCCGGTGTCGTAGACGACGCCCTTGTACTGCACGAGAGCGGTGTCGCCGTCGGCGATCTCGGTGCCGTCGCCCTGCTTGAGCACCTCGACCGTGGTCTTCGTGGGCGCCTTCACGCCGTCGGGGACCGTGATCTCCGGCTCGCCCGAGGCCTTGTCCTTGACCGTGGGCAGGCCCGGGTCCTGGTCCTGCGGGGTGCCGGTCGCCTTGGTCGGGGTCTGCGCGACGACGTCGGCGACCACGACGATCTCACCGCCGGTGTTGAAGCCGAGTGCGGAGGACTGTCCGACCGCGGCGACGCGGTCGCCCACCTTCGAGCAGGCGAGGAGCGCACCGAAGCCCGATCCGCCGACGGAGAGCACCTGCGGGTTGCCCTCGTCGAAGCCGACGGTGCCGAGCTTCTTGGCGTCCGAAGCCTCGTACACGCTGTAGGAGACCTGCGCGTAGTCGCCCTCGTCGAGCGCCGCGCCCTTGCCCTTCACGAGGCGGGTGGCCTGCGGCGTCTTGGCGGACAGGCCGGACGAGAACTTCACGGTCGGGGCCTTCGGTCCGCCGAACGACCCGGTCGCCTTGATGGCATCGGACGACTTGCCCGGGTCGGGGCAGGAGGTGATCGCCGAGGCCGTGGCACTGGCCGACGGGGTCGGCGAAGCCGAGGACCCGTTCGAACCGGAGCCGGAGCAGGCGGCGAGTCCCAGCACGACGGCGGGGACGATGGCGATCGGGAGCAGGCGGAGACGCTTCACGAGGACCTAGTCTGCCCCACCTGTCGAAGAGTCCCCTGCCAATGACGCAGGTCGGACGACCAGCTGCGGCTCGTGGTGCACCGGGAACGCCACGGACCGCGCGATGAAGCAGAGCTCGTTCGCGGTGACGTGTGCGGCTTCGGCGTCCGCGACCCGGTCGGCTTCGAGGATGGTGACGACCGGGTGCAGGGTCGCCTCGGTCAGTTCACCCGAACCGTCGCGGTTCAGGCGGAGCGACGCGGTCGCGGTGTCCTGGTAGTCGACGACGGTGAAGCCCTTCGTCACCGCGACGTGCAGGTAGCTGAGCATGTGGCACTGGGCCAGCGCCGCGACCACCATCTCCTCGGGGTTCCAGCGGTCACGGTCCCCGCGGAACGTCGGGTCGGCGGAGCCGGGGACGTCCGGCTTGCCGGTCGCGGAGACCACGTGTTCGCGGCCGTAGTCGCGGTACCCGGAGGTGCCGGTCCCGCGGTCGCCGGTCCAGCTGACGGAGACCTCGTAGGAGTGGTCGTGCACGGGTGCGCCCCTTCGCCTTGGCTAGCATGGCGGCATGACGGTGAGCCCCGAAGTCCGCAGTGATCGCCATCCTCTCACCGCCGACGGTTCCGTCGAGCTGGCGGTGCTCGAACGCTCAGGGTTCGACGAGAGCCGGCACGTCGGCGCCGGCGTCGTCGTCGACGCGAGCGGCACCGTGATCGACTCCGTGGGCGACGTGACCGCGAGCATCTACCCGCGTTCCACCATGAAGCCGTTCCAGGCCCTGGCCGTCCGCCGTGCCGGTGCACTGTTCTCCGACGAGGAACTCGTCCTCACCACCGCGAGCCACGCCGGTACCGCGGCCCACCAGGCGCTCGCCCTGCACATGCTCGAGTCCTTCGACCACGTCGAATCCGACCTCGGCTGCCCGCCCGACATGCCCTTCGACCGCGGGACCGCCCGGACGATGGACGGCCCCCGCCGACTGGCGATGAACTGCTCCGGCAAGCACGCCGGCATGCTCGCGGCCTGCCGGGTGAACGGGTGGGACGAAGCCACGTACCTCGACATCGAGCACCCGCTGCAGCAGCGGGTGCGTGCCGTGGTCGAGGAGTACACGAACGAGACCGTCGACCTGGTCGGCACGGACGGCTGCGGCGCCCCCGTCTTCCCGCTCACCCTGACGGGGCTGGCACGCGGGTTCGCCGGTGTCGTGGCACGGGCCGACGACGACTCCGCCGCGCTGACCGACGCGGTCCTGGCGCACCCGTGGGCGATCGACGGCGTCGGACGCGCGAACACCGTCACCATCGAGCGACTGCAGGTGCTGGCGAAGCTCGGTGCCGAGGGCGTCATGGTCATGGGGTTGCCCGGAGGCGCGGCCGTGGCCGTGAAGGTGCTCGACGGCTCGCAGCGCGCCGGCACCCTGGCGGCCCTGGCGCTGCTCGAGCGGAACGGACTCGTCGCGTCGGACGGGGTGGCCGAGGTGCTCGAAGCGACCGGTGAGCGGGTGCTCGGCGGTGGCGTGCCCGTCGGCGCGGTGCGGGTCGGCGCCGGGTTGCGCTGATCGTTGGTCGGCGCTGATCGAGGGGCAGCGCCGGTCAAGGGTCGGCGCTGGTCAAGGGTCAGCGCTGGTCAAGAGTCGGCGGTGGTCATCGATCGGCGCTCACGGGGTCGGGGACGAGGACCGGCAGCGCCGGGGACACCCGGACGACCGCGTGGTCGTCGGGTTGACGGACGGAGCAGCCGTACCGTGAGATCTCGACGGTGACGTCCCGCTGACGAGGCGCCGATCCGAGTCCGGCCACGAGCACCACGGAGCCGTGCGGTCGGCCGTCGGAACCCATCCGCACCGCGACCGAGGTCCCCGACGGCAGGGCGTGCACTGACAGGCTGCTCGCTGCCCGGGTGCTCGCTGACCGGGCGCTCGGGGCTGGATCGGCACTGCTGGTCCCCACGGCGTCGAGGCCCTCGGGAGCAGCAGCCCAGCGCAGGTCCTCGTCGGTGTGGACGGCAGCGGCTCGGAGCTGCTCGGCGAGCCCGCGGAACACCGCGACGGCGAGTGCTCCGGCACCGACGACCACGACGTGGGACGCGGCGTCGACCCGGAGTACGCGGCCGCCCGGACCGTGCCCGAGGACGAGTGCCGGCGTGCCGTCGCCGTCCTCGGGAACGGCGCCCACCAGCGTTTCCGGCGCACCGAGCGGTTCTGGCTCGGCGGGCTGGTCCGGTCCGCGCGGAGCGACGACCGCGACCGGGTCCGGGTCCGGCGAGGCCGAACGGTGCAGCACCACGTCGACCAGCGCGCAGCACGCACCCGCGCCGAGCAGGACGCCCTGCCCCGCGCCGCTGATCGGCGCGAGGACGCCGGCCACGACGAGCGCGACCGCGGCCCCCACGATCACGCAACGTGCGGTGAACCGGGACATGCCCCCATCGCACCAGGAACGAGCAGCTCAGCGCTGGCCCGGGGCCCGATCTGTGGAGAAGTCGCCTACTGCACCAGGAAGAACTGCTCACCGATGTCGACGCGGGCGCCACGCTCGACGCGGTATCGCCGACCGGGCTCGCAGCGACGGATCGATCCGTCGATGTGCCGGACGACCGTGCCGTTGCCGGAGAACCGGTCGGAGACCCACAGGTCGTCGCCGTCGCGGCCGAGCTCGAGGTGCGTCTTCGACACGGACTTGCCCGGGTCGTGCACGGTCAGCAGATCGTCGTAGCGCTCCCCCGGCTGCGGTCGCGGCAGCCGGCCGAGCAGGCCCGTGCCGTGGACGCCGAGCCGCTCACCCGTGCTGAAGTGCAGCACGAACGGTGCCCGGGTCGGGGTCTTCGCGACGATGCGGGTCTCGTCGACGTCCTCGTCGAGGTCGTCGAGCGCGCCGGCCGCTGCGAGCGACTCCGACCGGTCGACGGGCGGGAGCGGCAGCGCGGGTCCGGTCGCTCCCGGGATCGGGGGCAGCGGTGCAGCGGAGGGCACGCCCGCGGTGTCGGCGGACGGTGCCGAGGAGGGGACGGTGGCGGAACCGGGCACCGGCGGGATCGGCGTGCGCGGCACGGCGGACGCCTCGGTCGGCGGCTCGGGCTCGGTCACCGGGGCAGCGTGCGCTCCGCGGGGACGTCGGCCGGCATCGGACTGCTCGACCTCGGCGCGGAGGGACTCGTCGTCCACCGGGATCTCGTCGTCCGGCTCGTCGCCTGCAGCGCGCTCGTCGGACTCGTTCGGACCCGCGGGCACGGCCGGATCCGCGTCGGGCTCGTCCGGCTCGTCCGCAGCGTTGCCCGCGTCGGAGGCCTGCGTGCCGTCGGACTCCTCGGCGGCCCAGTCGGGTCGGGTCATCGGCAGCGGCATCACCGGGCCGGTGAAGGCCGCGGTGACCGCCGGACGGACGGCTCCGCACTCGCCGCAGAAGATGTCGTCGGGTTCGAGCCGGTTGCCGCAGACGTGGCAGATGGTCGTCTCGTGCATGCCCGGGGTGACGAGCGGGGCCGGACGGGGCGGTCGACGGTCGATCAGCGGCTCGACCACGGCGGTGTCCCCGGGCTGCGGGGGCGACACGACGGGCGGCTGGTCGTCGGTGGCGCTCGTCTCCGACGCGGCCACGATCGCCTCGTCGGGCTCCGGCTCGGAGGCGTCCCGGGCACCCTGTGCGTCCTGGGCTTCCTGTGCGTCCCGGGGTTCCTGGCCGTTCTGTGCGTTCTGGGCTTCCTGCGCGCCGAGTTCGTCGGGCGCAGGAGCCGTAGCATCCTGTTCGGGATCAGGTTCGGCGGGTGCTCCCGGCATCGGCGGGACGACTGGCTCGGCGGGCGCCTCGGCAGCAGGGGTACCGCGACCGACCCACCAGGACGGACCGGCGGGTGCCGCCGGGGGTGCGGTGGCAGCGGGCGGCGCCCACACCGGCACGGAGGGCTCGGCAGCTGGCTGCGGCTCGACGGGCTGGGGCATGACGGGCTGGGACTCGACGGGCTGTCGCGCCGCCTGGTCCGAGACCGACGACGGAGCATCGCGGATCGGGTCCTCGGGCGTCTCGGGGCGACCGGGAGCCGGGGCGATGCGGGTGCGCTCGGGGTCGTCGGCATCGAGGGCTTCGGACGGGTACGCGTCGGGGTCGAGGGGAGGCTCGGACTCGCCCGGCGCGCCCGACCAGTCCGCGAGCCCGGACCCGGCACCGTGCACGTGGGAGGGGGCCTGGCGCGGCGCGAAGTCGTCGGGACGCTGCACCGGCACGGGTACCGGCGGTTCGGTCCCCCGACGGTCGGCACCGGTGAGCCAGGCACGCGTGGCGGGGTCGAGCGTGGCTTCGGGCAACCAGGCGTCGGAGGCCGGGTCGGACCGTCGGCCGTGGGCGTCGGGCTGCTGCAACGGTGGCGGTGGTGCCTGTTCGACGGGGGTCGGCGCGACCGGGCGACGGCTCGCGGCGGCGGTGACCGCGCGTCCGCACTCACCGCAGAAGATCGCTCCGTCCGGGAGCATCGATCCGCAGTGTTCGCATCTGATCACGTGGTGCCTCTGTCCTCACTCGGCCGTCCACGACGCTCGTCCGGCCTCTGGACATCGTAGTCGCCGCGCCCCGACGCAGCCTGGCGGTCGGTCCTCCGACGGGACCGTGCCGTCGGACGGCGTCCCGTTCCCCGCAGGGACCGGAGCGAGACGGCGGTGCGGAACCGCTCCCGCCGGGTCCGCCCCGTCCGGAGCGAACCGATCGCATCGTCGGTCGCCGCCCACATGCGGTCGGCGGTGGTCTGGTCGGCGTCACTCGGACCGAACACCGCACGGTCGGCCAGCGCGGCCAGTCCGGTGCCACCGTCGCCCGGTGCACCGACCACGGCTTCGCGTCGGGTTGCTGCCTGCCGCACGTCGTGCCCGCGGTCGAGCAGTGCGTCGCGGTACTCGTCCCAGGCACCGACGATGCGGCCGCGGGGCGTGGTGGCGTTCCGCCGTCGGCGGCGCCGCAGTCGCTTCAGCAGCACGATCACGGCGAACGGCAGCAGGACGAGCGCGACCACGCCGAGCGTCCCGAGGGCCCAGGGCAGCACCGCGAGCAGGATCTGGAGCCAGAGCGGCTGCACCGGCGGCGTGTTCCGGTCGCTCTCGGGGGGCGTCTGCTGGTCCTGATCCTGCCGGTCGACCGGGGGCGGCGGCACCACCGTCTCCGGTCGGGTGACCGGCTGCGGGGTCTGCTGCTGCTCGTTCGGGATCTCGCGCACCTCGGGGTTGGGGTTGAGCATCACCCATCCCCACTGCGCGGTGTCCACCTCGATGCGGGCCGTGACGTCGGACCCACGGAAGGTCGTCGTCCCGCCACGCGCTGCGGTGCCGTCGCGGCCCGAGTCTCCCCCGGCCGTGAAGCCCATCACGACCCGTGCCGGGAACCCGATCTCGTCCGCCATCAGTGCAGCCGCCGCGGCGTACTGCTCCTGGTCCCCGATCATCAGGGGTGCGGTGAGCAGCTCCTGGACACGGTCGGCACCGTGACCGGACCGACTCATCCGGTCGTCGCCGACACCGTGGCTGACGTACCCGTTCCGCTGCAGGGACTGCACCGCGGCGAGGAGCTTCGCACCGGGTGCCGACACGTCCTTCGTCGTGGACTCCACGGTGTCGCGCACGGCGTCGGGGACGTCCCGTGCGGTGGGCACGGCGGCGCTCCCCGGCCGGGCGGTGGCCAGCTGCCGTTCCGTCGGCTGGTCGGGCAGCACCGCCGTCAGGTCGTAGGACGTGCCGTCCCCCACTCCGCCGACCACGGCGCCGGTGCCGGTCGATCCGTTGTAGAAGAAGGCGCCGCGCTCGTCGTCGGCGTCCTGCCCGGTGAACGCCACGCGCTCCAGGTCACCGACCGTCGGCAGCCACACACCGCGGTACCCGTCGACCGTCACACCGACGTCGACCGTGGTGCCCCGGACGCCGCGGACGTCGACCGCGGTCGGCACACGTTCGAAGGTGCCCGAGCCGGCCGAACCGTCGGCCCCGCCGACGCGGTAGACGACGCCGTCGTAGGTGTCGAGCGTCGCGATGCGGACGAACCCGCCCTCGGGCAGGCCGGTCACCCGGAGCTGGGTCGCGTCCGAGGCGGTGGACTCCTCGTAGGCGCGGAACCCGCTGAGCGGACTGACGTAGTCGCGTGGGTCGAACGGCTTCACGACGTCGGTGCGTGCGACGGTGCGCTCACCCGACGGAGGTGCCACCAGGCCGAGTCCTGTCGCGACGACCGCCGCGGCCACGATGGTGCCGGTTCCCACGAGGGCGGGGCGGACGATCGACCGCGCGACCGGCACGCGTGCACCGATGGTGGTCGCCACCGCGACGGCGCGACGCGCGTGCCGCACGGTCAGCGCCCAGACGAGGGCGAGGCCGACAAGGACGACCGCCGTCACGATCGACGTGTCGAGCCGGCTCGGCCCGACGACGACCCCCACCGCGAAGAGCACCAGTGCCGGGATGCTCGCGAGTTCCTGCCTGGAGGCGCGGGTCGCCACGCTCACGGCGGTCACCGCCGCCACGAGCAGCGTCACGGAGTAGGGCACGAGGAGCGCTTCGTAGGACCCCACCGGCAGGCTGATGGTCACCAGCTGCTTCCAGCCGAGGGCGACGCCGGCGAAGAGGTCGAGGAGTCCGCGGCCGGTGGGCAGCAGGCCGTTGGCCTGACTCGGCACGGCGGCGGGGACGCCCGTGAGCGTGAAGGCGGCGACGGTCGCGATCGCCACGACGGCCGTCGGGAGCCGGAACAGGGTGCCGAGGAGCGCGACGACCGTCCCGATGACGATCGCGGTCACCGCGGCGGTGATCATCGCGCCGTCCCGGTACACCGGCCACCAGGACGTGCTCGCGACGGCCAGCAACAGCCAGACCGCCAGTGTGCCGCCGGCGAGCCGGAACGGCACGAGCCGCCGTGCGTCGCGTCGGTCGGAACGTCGGGTCGAGCGTCTCGCCCGGTCCGCGGCCGGGGCCGGGGTGGTCACCGGTGCGGCGCTCATGCTGCCGACGCCGATCGGTGCAGGGCGTGCCGGAGGTCGTCCAGGTAGCCGATGGTCATCACCGTCAGACCCGCGACGCGCAGGAACCGCGGCTGGGCCTCGGGCTCGCAGATCACCGCGACGACCTCCACCCCGACGGGGAACCGGGTGGCGGCGAGTCGCAGGGCGGGCAGGCCGACGGTCGACCCCACCACGAGGAACGCGACGGAGATGCCATCGGTGTCGCTGCCGACGATCCGGGAGACCTCGGCGATCGGCAGGCACGCGTCGGCGAGGCCGACCGAGGCGAAGTCGTCGAGCAGGCGCGTCGGCGTGACGGTGGGGAGCGTCCGCACGGCGTACACGGCACGCTTCGCGAACTCGGGCGTGCGCTGCGACACCACGACCGAGACCTCACGGCCGTCGCGGATCGCCCGCGCACCGAGGGACGCGGCCGCGCTGACCGCGAGCTCGAACTCCTCGTCGTCGGCGAACTCACCACGGGCGATGCCGAGCGCGACGACGAGGTGCGAGCGACGGGTGTCCTCGAACTGCCGGACCATGAGCGCGCCGGACTTGGCGGTCGACTTCCAGTGGATGGTGCGCGGATCGTCGCCGGGCATGTACTCGCGGATGGCGTGGAAGGCGATGTCCGCCGGTGACAGGTCCGTCGTCGCCTGCCCCTCGAGGTCGCGCACCAGGCCTGTGCTCGTCGACGGGATCGCGATGGTGCGCGGGTGCACGATGACCTGCTCACGGGCGGTCCAGACGAGCTCGCGGCGCACGAGTCCCACCGGGTCGGCGCGGACACCCGTCACAGGACCGACGTCGAGCACCCCGCGGCGGAGCGTCGGGACCGGGACCTCCCGCTCGAAGGTGCCGTGCGGACCGATGGCCGGGATGGCGACGTCGACCAGGCCGGATCCGACCGGGACCTCGACCGTGGTCGGCACCGACGGCAGGCGCGTGGGGTTCTCGGCCGTGATGATCACGCCGGCGTCGTCGCCGACCGCCACACGGTGCTGCGGCAGCCGCATCCGGATCGCCAGCCGCGACCGGCCGATCAACGCCACCGCGGCGACCACCGCGAGCACGGCGCCGGCGAACCCGACGACGACGATCTCCCGCAGGCCGAACCGGTAGCCGGACACGAACGCGACGAGCGTCAGGGCGGCGACCGTCCACCCGAGCCCGGTGACGACGGACGAGACCTCGCCCCAGAGACGCAGGACGAGCCTCCAGGCCGTTGCCCAGAGCCGGACGATCCCGATGACCGCATCCGCTGCGACGCCCTCGCGGTCGCCGACGATGCGCGTCCGGACGTTGGTCATGCCGGTGACCGTCCCCGTGCGCTCGTACGCCGTCGTGCCACGACGCGACCGCGTCGAGGACGGACGGCGCGAGCGCGTGGAGACGGGCCGGCGGTCCGTCACGTCGTGACTCGGTCGGCGGGCGGCGGGGTCTCCACCAGGAGCTGCGCGATGACGCTCGGTGCGCTGACGCCGTCGAACTCGGCCTCGGCGTCGAGCACCAGGCGGTGCGCGAGGACCGGGACGGCCAGCGCCTTCACGTCGTCCGGCGTGACGTAGTGGCGACCACTCAGCGCCGCGAGGACACGGGAGGCACGGATCAGTCCCATCGCCCCACGGACGCTGACGCCGAGCCGGACCTCGCTCG
Source organism: Curtobacterium sp. ME-Dv--P-122a (assembly GCF_030209645.1). Lineage (NCBI taxonomy): Bacteria > Bacillati > Actinomycetota > Actinomycetes > Micrococcales > Microbacteriaceae > Curtobacterium > Curtobacterium sp. ME-Dv--P-122a. The sequence continues at coordinate 21,804 of NZ_JARVRO010000020.1, read as the reverse complement.
CGGAGCGGGTCGCGTCCACCAGACGCGCGACGTAGTCGGCGATCACCGCGTCGACGTGCACGGTGCGCGCCAGGGCGGCCATCTCGGTGATGGTCGCTGCAGGCACGACGCTCGCCAGCGGGACCGACGCCGACGGAGCCGACGAGGTCTCGAGGATCTTCACCGTCGCGGCGTGGTCGGGGTAGCCGATGGACGTCTTCATGAGGAAGCGGTCGAGCTGCGCCTCGGGCAGACGGTAGGTGCCGGCCTGCTCGATCGGGTTCTGGGTCGCGATGACCATGAACGGCGCGGCGAGACGGTGGTTGACGCCGTCGACCGTGATCGCGGACTCCTCCATCGCCTCGAGCAGCGCGGACTGCGTCTTCGGGCTCGCCCGGTTGATCTCGTCGGCGAGCACGATGTTCGCGAAGACCGGCCCGCGGTGGAAGTCGAACTCCTGCGTCCGCTGGTCGTAGACGCTGATGCCGGTGATGTCGCCCGGCAGCAGGTCGGGGGTGAACTGGATGCGGTTCGTGGTGCCCTGCACGCTCTGCGCCATCGCCCGGGCGAGGCTCGTCTTGCCCGTTCCGGGGACGTCCTCGAGGAGCAGGTGCCCCTCGCTGAGCATCGCCGTGACCGCGAGGCGGATCACGAACGTCTTCCCGAGGAGCACCTGCTCGACGTTGGTCACGATGCGGCCTGCGACGTCGGCGAACCAGGTGGCCTGCTCCGGGGTCATGCTCATGCGGGGTGGTCCTTCGGTCGTGGCGGGAGGTGTGCGGCGGCGGGAGGGTCGGAGCAGGCCGGGCGGGCGTCAGCCGCCGGGAGCGGGTTCCGGGGCGGGCTGCTCGGGGGCGGGCTGCTCCGGTTCGGGTGCCGCTGCGACCGGGAAGGCGTCGGTTGCTTCACCCGCCTGGGTCGAACCCGATCCGTCGGTCGCGGTGACGTACGCGCGCACCTTGACGGACTTGGCGAAGAAGGGTGGCTCCGGAGGAGTCCCACCAGCGTCCCAGCTCGACGTCGTGGGGAAGCCGTTGCCGTCGTCGCTGGCGTACCAGTACGCCGTGTACCGCACCGTGATCCCGCTGCCGCTCGGCCCCGTCACGGCGATCGGCTGCCCCTGTTGAGCAGTGGCCACCGAGAGGTTCGCGTCGAGCGCCGTGGCGTTCCCCGTCCACGAGTCCGCATCGGACGAGCAGAAGCTGCTCCCCGGGCCACCGCAGGCGCGGACGGTCAACGGTGCCGAGACGTTCCGGGCGCCGGACCCGGGCACACCCGTCCAGGTCTGGCCCGGCTGCAGCGTGATCGGCTGCCCGCCGGCCTCGAGCTGGTAGTGGTGTGCTGGCCGCGACGAGGCGGTGACGCTCACGTTCCAGAGGTTCGTGCCGGCCGGGACGACGTCGACCGAGGGCCTGCCGGTACCGGACGGCCGCTCGTAGGTCACGGCGTCGACGTAGTCCACGTTGCAGAAGTAGCCGTTGGTCACGGTCACCGCGTACCGGGTCGAGCCGCCGCCGACGCCCGAGTCGCGCGTCGGACTCGAACTGCCGAGCGAGTTCGAGGGCGGAGCAGCACAGTCCACGTTGCCGGATCGGAACACGGCGTACCGCAGGCCGGACCCGCCGGCGGCGTCCCCGGCGCTCCAGCTCACCGTCACCGTCGACCGGCCGGACGAGTCCGCCTGGTCCCCGGCGACCGCCTGGAGGTTCGTCGGCTTGCCCGGTGTCCCGACGGCACTGCCGGTGGCAGACGCGGAGTTCCACTGCACGACGGTGCCGTTGCGGTCGGCGTCGTTGCGAGCGGACACGGTGACCTTGTACTGGGCAGCGCTCTGGGCGCCGGTGAACGACGTGTTCGTGGCGGTGCCGGTGTGCCGCGTGGTCGACAGGCCGGGGCCCTCGATCGTGACGATGTAGTCGTCGACCGCGCTGCCGTTGTTCGGCGCGGACACCTTGCCCCACTTGACGTCGAGCTGGTTCGGCGTCGCCTTGCTGGGCGTGACCGTGATGCCCTTCGGCGGTGCCGGCACGAAGTCCGCACTCATCGGACCCGAGCGGGACGAGGGCTTCGAGTCACCGATCGCGTTGGTCGCCACGACCTGGAACCGGTACGACGCCTTCGGGTCGAGTCCGGTCAGTGTGCACACCGTCGCGGTCCCGCAGTTCTTCGAGACGCCGTTGGTCCCGACGACCCGGTAGCCCGTGATGGGCGAGTTGTTGCCCTGCGGGGTCGACCACGTCAGCGTGACCTGACCGCCGTCGTAGGAGCCGGTGCGGGTGGGTGCACCCGGAGCGTCCGGGACGTCCTGCACCGAGATCGTGACGTCGCCCCAGACGTACCGGTCGGGGTCGTTCGTGGCGTCCGCCACCTGGTACTGCAGGTGGGCGTCGCCGGGCTTCGCGGTGTCGGCGACCGAGACCTGCAGGCGCGTGCGGTCACCGCTCGGCGTGACGGTGACACCGCTCGGCGGCCCGCCGGACAGCCCGCGGATGTTCACGACGCGCAACCGCTCACCCGGGAACGGGTTGGTCGGCTGGTCGTTCGTGAGCACGTCGATGGTGGTGGTCGCCCCGCGCTTCGTCACCGACCGGTCGGGACCGGGCTGGACCACGGGACGGGTGGAGGCGACGACGCCGACGGTGACGGTGCCGGCGCGACCGGTGTTGGCGTCGTCCGCGACACCGATCCCGATCGACGCGGTGGTGTTCTTCTTCGCGGTGTCGGCGACCGAGATCGTGAGCTGCTGCTTCGCGATCGAGGCGGTCGTCCCCGCGGCGGGCCGGCCGACGATCGAGTACCGGAGCTCGGGCAGGTCCCGGGGGTACGGGTAGTCGGTCAGCTTCGTCAGGTCGATCTTGCGCGTCTCGCCCGGCTGCATCTCGACCGAGGAGCCCGTGAACGCCGGCGGCTGGTTCGACCGGGGCGTGACCGTGATCGGGAGCACGAGCGTGGCGACGCGGCCCTTGCCGCCGTTCGCCGACGAGCCGTCGGTGACCTCGAACGAGATCGACGCCTTGCCGTAGTAGAGCTTCGCCGACGTGAACTGCAGCGTCGAGGAGTCCACCACCAGGCTCTGCCCGTTGGCGTGGGTGGCCTTGACCGTGCCGCGGTCGGTGATCTTCGCGGTCTCGCCGTTCGCCGTCACGACGAAGTCCTGCAGCGGGATGCGGACGGTGGCCTCGCTCTTCACCGTGACCGCACCGGCGCTGCGGTTGATCTGGGGCAGGGCGTCGTCGAAGCCCGGCACGTTGATGAAGCCGTAGGAGACGATGTCCGGGTGGTCGGCCCGGGCGACCGAGAACGGGATCACCTGCGAGTCGTCGGTCAACCGGACGGTGATGCGGCCGTCGTCGGTGGGCGTCGCCGTGTCGCCGTAGCCGGGGACGACCCCGACACGCAGGTCGGCCGCGGTGCCCTCGGCGAAGAAGACGTTGTCGAGCACGTCGACGGTCACGCTCTGCCGGTGCAGGATGTCCTGCAGGTCGAGGGTCGTGTCGTCGACCTCGGGCCGGAGGGGCTGGGCGTCGGGGTCGACGGTCACCGTGAGGAAGGCCGTGCTCGATCCCCCGCTGCTGTTCGCGACCGTGTAGAGCACCGCGAAGTCACCGCTCTTCGCCGACTCCGGAGGCGTGACGCGGATCTGCTGCTTCCGGAGGACCTTGGCGGTGACGTCCTCTGCCGTCGGCTCGGCCTGCGCGACGGTCAGTTGCCCGCCTTCGGGGTCGGAGTCGTTCTGCAGGACGCGCACCGTCACCGACCCACCGGGGCGGATCGTGACGTGGTCGGCCTCGGCCACGGGGTTCGAGGCCTGCTCGGCGCGAGGTGCGATGCCGACCCGCACGGTGCCGGTGGCGCGGACCCCGAGGGCGTCGACGACGGTGTAGGTGAACTCGTCGGTGCCGGCCGAGTAGTCGCCCGCCTCGTAGGTCAGGGCGTCCGAGGCGACGTCCGAGACGGATCCCTTGTCGGGGTTGGAGCCCACGCCGACCAGCTGGACGGAGTCGCCGTCCGGGTCGATCCCGTTCAACGGCACGCTGACCCGCACCGACGACCCGGCGACGACGCGCGCGGTGACGGTCTGCGGGACGGGCGGGTTGTTCGTGGCGGCGTCGCGCTCGCGCACCGAGATCGACACGGCGGCGTCGGCGTACTGGCCGTCCGGGCCGGCGACCCGGTAGACGGCGGTGTAGTTGCCCGGCGTCTTCGGGGCGAGGTACCGCAGGTGGTCGCCGGAGACGAACAGCAGGCCGCCGTCACCGGGGACGTTCTGCACCAGTTCGGGCTGCAGCGTCAACGGCTCGCCCTCGGGCTGGGTGTCGTTGTCGAGCACGTCGATGTTGGCGACGTCGCCGACACGGACGGTGGCGCTGTCCGGCTGGGCGACCGGCGGCTGGATGCGGTCGGGCTTCGGGATCTCGACGACCGTGATCGTGCCGGGTGACGACGCCAGGCCGTTGGTCTCCGTGTACCCGAACGAGACCGGACCGTCGAGGGGCGCCGTGAGCGTGACACGGACCGTGTGCTGGTCGAGGATGCTCGCCTGCACGCCGCTGCCCCGTGGGGGTCCGTCGAGCGCCGTCACGAGCAGCACCCCGCCCGCCGGGTCGATGTCGGTCGCGGTGACGTCCGTGTCCTTGGTGGACAGGGTGTTCACGAACACCGTCTTCGGCGTGGTGATCGGCGCCGTCGAGGCGTCCGGTGGCGCGAGGACGGTCACCCGGACGATGCCGCTCGAGGTCTTCACGCCGTCGGTCACCGTGTACTCGAGCTGGTGGTCGCCCGCCCGCTCCCCCTGCACCCGGAAGGTCCCGGCGTCGTAGCTCGGGGTGACGGTGAGCCCGGACGCCGACGACACGCTCGTCAGCGTCACGGTGCCGTTGCCACCGCGCACGTGGTCGAGCGGCTCGACCGTGAAGGCCTTACCGGCGTACCCGGACACCGGGAACGGATCGGCGCGCAGCGGGACGGTGCCCTGCTTGGCGACCCGGACCGTCACAGCTCCCCGGCCGTCGGCGCGACCGTCGCTCACGACCAGCTGCACGGAGCGCTCACCGGTCCGGCCGCTGTCGTTCCGGAAGTCGAGCAGGCCGTCCGGCGTGGTGGACACCCGGTCACCGTTCGATGCGGTCGCCGACTCCAGGTACACCGGGTCGCCGTCCGGGTCGACCCAGTCGCCGAGGACGTTCGAGACGACGTGCCCGTTCTGGACGACGTCGGCCGAGGTGTCGCGGACCTGCCGCGGCGCCTCGTTCTGACTGTCGGGGCGCACGCTGATCCGGACGGTCGCGGTGTCCGATCCGCCGTTGCCGTCGGTGATCGTGTACGGGAACGTCACGGTCCCGGTGGCGCGCGACGACAGCGTGACCTGCAGCCGTTGGCCGTCGCCGACGATCGCGACGCGGCCGGCGGACTTCGAGATGGTGCCGACCTCGCTCACGATGATCGGGTCACCGTTCGGGTCGTAGTCGTTGAGCAGGACCGGGAGGCTCGTGGTGCGTCCCGGACGAGCGCCCAGTTCGTCGTCCACCGCCACCGGCGGCTTCTGGTCCTTGTCGACCTCGGGGTCGTCGTCCGAGACCTGCTCCTGCTGCTGCTCGTCGTCCTGCTTGATCAGGTCGGCCCAGTTGTCGATGAGCTGCCCGCTCCGGTCGATCGCCCAGGAACGGCCGCTCGTCGGGTCGTTGGCGACGACGGTGTCGCCGTTGTGCAGGATCTGCAGTTCGCTCGTGCCGCCGGTGCTCGCCAGCCGCTGCAGCGCGTTGCCGTCACACGTGTCGATCGCCTGCCCACCCGCCCACGCCGCGTACGTGCAGGAACCGTCGACGTAGGGCCGCGCGGCTCGTCCGGCCACCTGGAGCGCGGTGGCGTCCACGGTGCCGGAGGCGCTGACACGGACCAGGCCCGCCGTGCCCGCGACCGTGACCTGGGCAGTGCTGTCGGAGGACCGCTGGAGGGCCGGCGACGACCCCACCCGGTCGCCGAGTTCGACGGTGCGGCCGTCGACCGACAGGGCACCGCTCGTGCGGTCGAGCACGGCGAGGTGCCCGTCGAACGTGGCGACCTGGAAGTCGTCGCCCCGGTCCATGTCGACCTTCCACCGTTCGTCGACGGTGAGTGTCGTGCCGACGTCGACCAGCGAGGCCGTCCCGGTCTTCGCGGAGTAGACCGCGACGTGGCCGTCGGAGGCGTCGAAGACGGTGTCGGCGCCCAGGGTCAGGTCGGCCTTGGCCGACGCGTCGAACTCGGCGAGGTCGTTCGCGGGGGTCGCCCAGAGCTCGCCCGTGTCGGCGTTGCCGATGACCGCGGTGTCGCCCGCGAAGAAGACCTGCGGCGCCCCCGCCGGCAGCGTGATCGCATCGCCCACGGTGGCGTCGGCGACGTCGACCCGGGCGACCGTGCCCTTGGTCTCGTCGACGCTGTAGACGGTGGAGCCGCGCTGCAGCACGGACAGGTCGTCGCTGGCCGTCTCGACCGCGGTGTTGAGCTGCAGGATGCCGGTGTTCGCCCGACCGACGGCGCCGTACTCGGCCGAGGGCACCCAGACCGTGCCGTCGCCGAGGTCGACGCGTTGCGTGTGGTACCCGGTGGAGACGATGGCGGTGGTCGCGACGACGGCGGCGACGAGCACCGAGGCACCGGTCGTCACGGCGGCGGAGCGGTGCTTCGCGAGGAGGGCGCGGATCACCCGGCGCTCCCGATCGTCGCGCACTTCTGCGCGCTCGCGGCACCCGTCTTGCCGTCGCGGTTCACGGCGACGGCGATGCACTCCTCGTCGCCGCGTTCGCCGGAGACGACGAACGTCGTGCCGGTCTGCTGGCTCGACGACCCGTTGGACGAGATGACGTAGGTGTCGCCGCTGCGCAGCCCCGGGTCGGTCCAGCTGAAGGACACGGACTGCGGCGACGGCTCGGCACGGACCTCGGCCACGACCGGGATCGCCCCGGCGCCGAGCCGACCGACGACGACGACCGTGGCGATCGCGAGGGCGGCGACCACGACGACGGCCAGGGACGTCGCCCAGACCAGGGTCGAACGGGTCCGGCGCCGGGCACGCGTCACGGACCCGGTGCGGTGCACGGTGCCGACGCTGTGCGAACCGCCGGCCACGACCCCGCCCTGCACCGCGCGGCGGGTACGACGACGCCCGCCGACCCGGGTGGGTGGCTGCAGCTCACGGATCACGGTGCGCTCACCGTGCGGGGTCGGCGTCGAGATCGCCCAGGCCTCGACCGCGACGTCGGCGGACGTCTGCGGAATGCCGAGCTCGGCCTCGACCTGCTGGAACCCGCGGACGAGTTCCATCACCGTCGCGGGGCGTCCCTGCGGCTTGCGGGACAGCGCCGAAGCGAGCAGGCGCTCCAGCGAGGGCGGCACGTCGGTGCGACCGGTGGGCTTCACGCCGCCCTTGTCGATCCGGTGCATCAGGTCGTTCGCACCGTTCTTGCCGCCGCGGACCTCGAACGGGCTGCGCCCGGCGAGGAGCGAGTACACCGTCGCCGCGAGTGAGTACACCTCGGACTGGATCGTGCCGCGCGACTCGTCGATCAGGACCTCGGGCGCGGACCACGGGATCGACATGCCGATCGGCTCGTCGGGGTCGGTGCCCCCGATCGTCGCGGCGATGCCGAAGTCGGAGAGCACGGGGTTGCCGTAGGCCGTCAGCAGGATGTTCGACGGCTTGATGTCGCGGTGCAGCACGCCCTCGCGGTGTGCGGTCTCGAGCGCCGACCCGATGCGGATACCGATCGACAGCACCTCGGACACGGGGATCGGTTCGCGACGGTAGCGCTCACTGAGGGACGAGGAGCAGAGCTCCATGACCAGGTAGGGACGGCCGTCGGCGGCGACGCTGGCCTGCAGGACGGTGAGGATCGACGGGTGCGTGCTGAGCCGGGCCATCAGGTTGGCCTCGGCCTGGAACATCTGCCGGACGCGGTCGTCGACGACCTCGTCCAGCAGCACCTTCACCGCGACCTGTCGTCGGGGCATGTCCTGCTCGTAGAGGAAGACGTCGGCGAAGCCACCGGACCCGAGGACGTGCACGGGACTGAAACCGCCGATCACGGGCGGGTTGGACGGCAGGCGTCTCGCCATGGTCCTCTCCTCCCCCGGCCGAGCGGCCAGCTCTCTCGACGTGGCCATGTCATTGTACGAAGCGTGGGTGACCGACATTCCGCACGCCGATCCCCCACAGCTCGACGTGTTCCCCCAGTTCGGGGGCCAGCTAGTGGCGCGGCAGCGTGTCCTCGAGGTCGCCGTCGTCCGGTGCGGCATCGACCTGCAGCACCACCACGGTGACGTTGTCACGACCGCCGGCCACGACGGCGTCGCCGACCAGGCGCTCCGCCAGGTCCTGCGCGCCCGGCTCACGTGCCGCGATCCGCGCGATCCCGGCGTCACCGAGCTCCTTGGTGAGCCCGTCGGAGCAGACGATGTAGCGGTCGCCGGCCCGCAGGGGCAGGGTCCACCAGTCCGGCGCCGGCGGTTCACCGAAGCCGACCGCACGCGTGATGACGTTGCTGTCCGGGTGCTGCTCGGCGTCCTCGGCACGCAGCAGGCCGGCGTCCACCATCTCCTGCACCACCGAGTGGTCGACGGTGACGCGCCGGAGCACGCCGTCCTCGATGCGGTAGGTGCGGGAGTCGCCGACGTTGAACACGAGCGCCGCGGGCTGCCCGAGCGACGCCACGAGCGCGATCCCGGTGACGGTGGTGCCCGCGCCGATGGCGTTGCCGCCGGCTGCACGCTCGATGTCCGCGGTCGCGAGGAGCAGCGCACGCTGGATGCCCTGACGCGTGGTGAACGGTTCGGCCGTCACCTGCTCGAGCCGACGCACGACCGCGTCGCTGGCACGGTCGCCCGCGAGGTGCCCACCCATGCCGTCGGCGACGACGAAGAACGGCGCGCCCACGATGTAGCTGTCCTCGTTGTGGTCACGCCGCCGACCGACGTCGGTCGCGGCTCCCCACGAGAGTGTCAGGGTGGCGCCGTCGGCACCGGGGACGTCGATGGCGTGCGCAGTGGCTGCTCGGCCGAGTTCGGTCACGTGTCAGGATCGCTCTCTGGTGGGTCGGGGCGTGCCGTGTGCTGTCTGATCGGAGGGCCACGGGGGAACCGGAGGCAGCCCCTCTGCCGTCGGTGCGACCCGGAGGTACGGCGAGAGGACCTCGATGGCGTTGCCGTCACCGATCTCGACTACCGTACCCGTCAGCGCGACGATCGACGCACCCGATGCCATGCGGTAGGCGGGGGCCCCGGCCGGGCGGACGACGGTCCCGTTGGTGGATCGGAGGTCCTGCACGACGACGGCCTCGCCCTCGGCGTGCATCCGGACGTGCGACGACGACACCTGCCCGTACGCCGACCGCACGGCCACGAGTTCGGGCTGCGGGCCACGGGTGACCCGCGGCAGCGACGGCCGTCGGCCGATGACCACCGGGTGGTCGAGCCGGAAGGTGCGGTCGCCGATGCGGATCGAGGGCACGCGTGCCGTGGGCGCGGCGGGCACCGCCGGGACGGCCGGGAGGCCCGGGGCGGCACCCACGAACGGGCTCGCTCCGGCGCCGGGTCGCGCCGGCACCCGGACGACGGTGTCCTCCGGATCGACGTCGTCCACCGCCGCGGGTGGCTGGTCGGTTGCCCCGGGCGCGGGCCGGATGACCGTGTCGCCGAGGACCCCGTCGTCGGATGCGGGGACGGGGTCGGAGGCGGGGCCGGCTCCCGGGACGACGGGACCTGCGCCCCGGATGACGGTGTCGTCGACGGCGTCCGCCGTCCGGTCGCCCAACGGTCGCCGGGGTCGCCGGATGACGGTGTCCTCGATGTCGTCGTCGTACAACCGGAGCCCTCCCAGTGTGGTCTCCCCCACCGTAGACGATCCGGTCGACCCCACGTCATCGACGCTCCCACGACGGCCCGCTGCCCGCGACGACCGAGCGCAGGACGAGCCCCGCGAGCGGGTCGTCCGCGCGGGTCTCGAGGGCGTACCGGGCACGCGTCTCCGCCCGGGCCCAGGACCCGAGCGCCCACGCACACCAGGCGCCGAGCGACAGGGCGCCGGCAGCGCCCGATGATCCGTCGAACGCGCCGTCCTGCGCGCGCCACACACGCCACGCGTCGGCACACCGGTCACCGGCGAGCCGCACCCGGGCCCGATCGGGAGCCGGGCCGAAACCGTGGAGCGCCGGCGGTGTCGGGTCCGCGAAGGGGTCGAACACCCGGATCGAACGGGGATCCGGCGTGCCCTGCGCCGCGATGAACGGCACCAGGGCCATCCGGGGCGCGAGTGCGCCGCACGCGGTCACCACGGCCGTCGCAGCGGCCGTCGACAGGTCGGCGCGACCGGGCGCGACCAGCGCGGCCGCCGCAGCGGGGAGGGTGACCGCCGCGGCGATCTCGCGAGGGAAACGGACTGCGGAACCGGGGCTGGACTGTGCCGTGAGAGGGATCATGCACGCCATCGAAACGTGCTGGGGGCCTCCAGGCAGGGCCGCCCCGACCATCTGTGGACCGGAGCGACCCCGCTCACGCCTGTGGAGGACGAGCCGACCCGGCACCCGCTCAGGCGGCGACGGGGTCCAGGCTCTCGGCGACCAGGTCCCAGCCGCCCTCGTTGCGCTCGACGACCACGCCGTTCGCGGCCGCCCAACCGACCAGGTCGTCCATGGTGCCGATGCTCGCACCGGTGCGGGCGAGCAGCGCCACCAGGCGACCCTTCGCGGTCTTGTTCCAGTGGTTCAGCGCACGACGACGACCGGAGCCGTCGACGCTGACCACCCGTGGTGCCACCGCTCCGGGCACGGGACCGAGCTGCCGGTACCCCTCGGACCGCAGGTCGAGCACCAGGCCGTCCGCGCGGGTCAGCAGGGAACGGGTCGACACCGCGGGCCAGTGCGCGGCCAGTCGGATCGACCCGAGCCGGGAGTCGTGCGAGAGCCGGTACGCCGGGATCGGGTCACCGGCACCGATGGGGCCGAACATCGCGGACTGCACGATCACGTGTTCCGCCCACCACGCACGGGTCGCCGCGTCCGCGTCCTGCGCGCCCAACGGGTCGTAGAGGACCCCGGTGTACCGCTCGATCGCGGGCATGGTGCCCGAGGTGTCGAACTCGAGGTTCCGGAGCCGTTCGGCGATCGACTTCGGACCGAGCTTGAGCGCCGTCCTGGCCGAGGACTCCTCGGAACTGACGAAACGGGCCGCGGTGATCACCGCGGCCCGCTCATCGGCCAGTTCCGGGAACGAGAGTGCACGCAGATCGAGCGTGCGGCTCGTGTCCCCGCCCTCCCGCTTCGTCTCCGAAGGCGGGAGCAGGACGGTCAGTCCGGTCAGGACGCCAGCGCGGCCTGCCGCGCGACGATCGTCACCGTGTCGTGCTCGACCGACAGGAAGCCGTCTTCGGCGTCGACCGCGACGGTCGACCCATCGGCCCGCGTGATGCGGACCTGACCCTGCGCCAGGATCGCGAGCATCGGCTCGTGTCCGGCGAGGATGCCGATCTGGCCCTCTGTCGTCCGTGCGACGACCATGGTGGTGTCGCCCGACCAGACCTCACGGTCCGCCGAGACGACGCTCACGCTGAGACCCGCCATGTCAGCGGTTCTCCTTCTGGATCTGTGCCCACTTCTCTTCCACGTCGTTGATGCCACCGACGTTGAAGAACGCCTGGGTCGCAACGTGGTCGAACTCGCCGTCGGCGATGGCGCGGAAGGACTCGATGGTGTCCTTGAGCGGCACCGTGGAGCCCTCGACACCCGTGAACTTCTTCGCCATGTAGGTGTTCTGCGAGAGGAACTGCTGGATACGACGAGCGCGCTCGACCGTGATCTTGTCCTCTTCGGAGAGCTCGTCGACACCGAGGATGGCGATGATCTCCTGCAGTTCCTTGTTCTTCTGGAGGATCTGCTTGACGCGCGTGGCCGTCTCGTAGTGGTCGGCACCCAGGTAGCGCGGGTCCATGATGCGCGACGTCGAGGCCAGCGGGTCGATCGCGGGGTACAGACCCTGCGACGCGATCTCACGGGAGAGCTCGGTCGTCGCGTCGAGGTGCGCGAACGTGGTGGCCGGAGCCGGGTCGGTGTAGTCGTCAGCCGGCACGTAGATCGCCTGCAGCGAGGTGATCGAGTGACCACGCGTCGAGGTGATGCGCTCCTGGAGCACACCCATCTCGTCGGCGAGGTTGGGCTGGTAACCCACGGCGGACGGCATGCGGCCGAGCAGCGTCGAGACCTCGGAGCCGGCCTGCGTGAAGCGGAAGATGTTGTCGATGAAGAGGAGCACGTCCTGCTTCTGGACATCGCGGAAGTACTCCGCCATCGTCAGCGCCGACAGGGCCACGCGGAGACGCGTTCCCGGCGGCTCGTCCATCTGGCCGAACACGAGGGCCGTCTTGTCGAAGACACCCGCCTCTTCCATCTCACCGATGAGGTCGTTGCCCTCACGGGTGCGCTCCCCGACACCGGCGAACACCGACACACCGCCGTGGTCCTGCGCGACGCGCTGGATCATCTCCTGGATGAGGACGGTCTTGCCGACGCCCGCACCACCGAAGAGGCCGATCTTGCCACCCTGCACGTACGGGGTGAGGAGGTCGATGGACTTGATTCCGGTCTCGAACATCGAGGTCTTGGACTCGAGCTGGTCGAAGGCCGGGGCCTTGCGGTGGATCGGCCAGCGCTCGGTGATCTCGAGCTTCTCGTCCGTGTTGAGCACGTTCCCGAGGACGTCGAACACCTTGCCCTTGGTGACGTCGCCGACGGGGACCGAGATCGGAGCGCCCGAGTCACGGACCTCCTGGCCACGGACCAGGCCGTCGGTCGGCTTCAGGGAGATGGCACGGACGAGGTCGTCGCCGAGGTGCTGCGCGACCTCGAGGCCGATCTCCTGCGACGAGTCACCGATGGTGATGGTCGTGAACAGGAGGTTGTACATCTCCGGGATTGCGTCGTGGGGGAACTCGATGTCGACGACGGGGCCCGTGACACGGGCGATCCGGCCGACACCGGGCGCCGACGACGTCTCGACCGCGGTGGTTGCGGTGTCGGTCATGGCTGGTGCCTTCCTGAGGGTGGGTATCTGTCCGCGAACGACGCGGACTACTTCTTCTTCGACGAGAGGGCGTCGGCGCCGCCGACGATCTCGGAGATCTGCTGGGTGATCTCCGCCTGACGCGCGTTGTTCGCGAGTCGGGTGAAGTCACGGATCAGCGAGTCGGCGTTGTCGCTGGCCGCCTTCATCGCCTTCTGACGCGCGGCGTGCTCGGAAGCAGCCGACTGCAGCATGGCGTTGAAGATGCGGCTCTCGATGTAGACCGGGAGCAGCGAGTCGAGCACCGCATCGGCGTCCGGCTCGAACTCGTAGAGCGGCAGGGGCTCGTTGCCCTCGGGCTCGTCGATGCCCTCGACGACCTCGAGTGGCAGCAGGCGAACGACCTGCGGCTCCTGGGTCGCCAGGCTGATGAACCGGTTGAACACGATGTGGATCTCGTCCACGCCGCCCTCAGCGGTGTCCTGGAGGAACTTCGCCACGACGGCGTCGCCGATCTCCTTGGCCGTCGAGAACTCCGGCTGGTCGGTGTTGCCGACCCACTGCTGCTCGGACGGACGCTCACGGAACGCGAAGTACCCGACGGACTTGCGGCCGACCAGGTAGTAGACGACGTCCTTGCCCTCGCTGCGGAGCAGGGAGGCGAGCTCCTCGCCCTGCTTGAGGACGTTCGTGCTGAACGCGCCGTTCAGGCCGCGGTCCGAGGTGAAGAGCACGACGGCTGCACGGGTCGACGACTCCGGCTCGGTGGTCAGCACGTGGTCGACGTTCGAGAACGTCGCCACGGCCGACACCGCACGCGTGACGGCCCGCGAGTACGGACCGGACGCAGCCATACGGGCCTGCGCCTTCTGGATCCGCGACGCCGAGATCAGCTCCATGGCGCGGGTGACCTTCTTCGTGGTCTTCGCCGACTTGATCCGCTGGCGGTAGACCCGGACCTGCGCTGCCATCTAGCGACGACCCTTGACGATCTGCTCCTGGTCGACGTCCTCGGCGTCAGCCGCGTCGAACTGCTCGGAGCCGAGGGTCTTGCCGTCGCTCGTCTGGAAGCTCTTCGTGAACTCGTCGATCTGCTTGTCCATCTCGGCGACGGTCTCGTCGCTGAGCTGGTTCGTCTCGCGCAGGGTCGTGAGGACGTCGGAGTTGCGACGCAGGTGGTCGAGCAGTTCGGACTCGAAGCGGAGCACGTCCGGCACCGGGACGGTGTCGAGCTTGCCGTTCGTGCCGGCCCAGATCGAGACGACCTGCTCCTCGACCGGGTACGGCGAGTACTGCGGCTGCTTGAGGAGCTCGGTCAGACGCGCACCGCGCTCCAGCTGGCGACGCGACGCCTGGTCGAGGTCGGACGCGAACATCGCGAACGCCTCGAGCGAGCGGTACTGCGCGAGCTCGAGCTTCAGCGTGCCGGAGACCTTCTTGATCGACTTCACCTGGGCGTCACCACCGACGCGGGACACCGAGATGCCCACGTCGACGGCCGGACGCTGGTTCGCGTTGAAGAGGTCCGACTGCAGGAAGATCTGGCCGTCGGTGATGGAGATCACGTTCGTCGGGATGTACGCCGAGACGTCGTTCGCCTTGGTCTCGATGATCGGGAGACCCGTCATCGAACCGGCGCCGAGCTCGTCGGACAGCTTCGCGCAACGCTCCAGCAGACGGGAGTGCAGGTAGAAGACGTCACCCGGGTAGGCCTCGCGGCCCGGCGGACGACGCAGGAGGAGCGACACCGCACGGTAGGCCTCGGCCTGCTTCGACAGGTCATCGAAGATGATGAGGACGTGCTTGCCCTGGTACATCCAGTGCTGGCCGATGGCCGAACCGGTGTACGGGGCGAGGTACTTGAAGCCGGCCGGGTCGGAGGCCGGGGCGGCGACGATGGTGGTGTACTCCATCGCACCGGCGTCCTCGAGCGCGCCCTTGACGGAGGCGATCGTGGAGCCCTTCTGACCGATGGCGACGTAGATGCAGCGGACCTGCTTCTCCTCGTCGCCGGACTCCCAGTTGGCCTTCTGGTTGATGATCGTGTCGATCGCGATGGCCGTCTTGCCGGTCTGACGGTCGCCGATGATCAGCTGACGCTGACCACGGCCGACGGGGATCATCGCGTCGATGGCCTTGATGCCGGTCTGCAGCGGCTGGTGGACCGACTTGCGGGCCATGACGCCGGGAGCCTGGAGCTCGAGGGCACGACGGCCCTCTGCGGCGATCTCGCCGAGACCGTCGATCGGGGCGCCGAGCGGGTCGACGACGCGACCGAGGAAGGCGTCGCCGACGGGGGCGGAGAGGACCTCACCCGTGCGGGTGACCTCCATGCCCTCCTCGATGCCGCCGAACTCGCCGAGCACGATGGCGCCGATCTCGTCTTCGTCGAGGTTCTGCGCCAGGCCGAGCGTGCCGTCCGCGAAGCGGATGAGCTCGTTCGCCATGACGCCGGGGAGACCCTCGACGTGGGCGATGCCGTCACCGGCGTCGGTGACGTGCCCGACCTCGGCCGTGGAGGCCTTCGTCGGCTCGTAGTTCGAGACGAAGTCCTTCAGGGCATCACGGATCTCATCGGGGCTGATGGTGATGTCTGCCATGGGATTTTCCTTGTGGTTTTCCGGGGCCCTTCGGCTCCGAGAGGGTGACGCTGCCGGACTCGGCAGTTCCCGTTGTGGACTTGGGGAGGAGCGGCTTCGACCGTACGCCTAGCCGGCGAGCTGGAGCCGGAGCTCCGAGAGTCGCGTGGACACGGTGCCGTCGATGACGTCGCCGCCGATCTGCACCCGGACCCCGCCGACGACCGTGGGGTCGACGACCTGGTTGATGCTGATGTCCTTGCCGTACCGCTCGGACAGACCGCGCGTGACGCGGGCCGACTGGGCGGGGGTCAGTGGCGTCGCCGTGACGACGGTCGCGACGAGCTTGCCGGCCTGCTCGGCCACGATGCGCGAGGCGTCGCGGACGATCTCACCGATGCGGCGGCCGCGGGGCTGCTGCACCAGGGCCGACACGATCGTGATCGTCTGCTCCGAGGCCTTGGCACCGAGGAGCCGCTCGACGAGCGCGCCCTTCTGCTCGGGGCTGCCGAGCTTGGTGCCGAGCGCCAGCTCGAGGCCGGCGTCCGAGCGGACGGCGGTCTCGAAGGCGAACAGCTCCGACTCGATCGACGAGTCCGGACCCGCGGTGGCGGCGACGGCGCGGATGCCCGCGTCCTCGATGCCCGCGAGCAGGTCCTGCTGCGAGGACCAGCGCGAGCCGGCCACCGCGGTCAGGACCGCACGCGTCGCGTCCGACTGTCCGGCGAAGACACGGTCGATGAGGACCTTCTTGCCGGCCGCGTCGGCCGTGGGGTCGGACAGCAGCCCGAGCAGCTGCGGCGCACCGGCGATCGCACGCCCGGAGGCGAGGATCTCGGCACCCGCGGCCAGGCCGGCGCTCGGACCGAGGTCCGACAGCACCGCCCTGGTGGACGCGAGTGCTTCTCTGGTAGCGCTGCGCATGCTCAGTGCTCCCCCGTCTTCGTGGCCTGCGAGGCCTCGAGGTCGGCGAGGAAGCGGTCGACCACTGCGGTCGACTTGGCGTCGTCCTTGAGGGACTCACCGATCACACCGGACGCGAGGTCCAGCGCGAGGGTGCCGACCTCGGACCGGAGTGCCTGGACGGCGCTCTGGCGCTCGGCCTCGATCTGCGCCTGGGCGTTGGCCGTGATGCGTGCTGCATCGGCGGCCGCCTGCTCGCGGACCTCGTTGCCGATCGCCGTGGCGTCGGCGCGGGCCTGCTCACGGATGCGCGAAGCCTCGGCACGTGCATCGGCGAGCTGCTTGTTGTACTCGTCGAGCGCAGCAGCGGCCTGCTCCTGAGCGGCCTCGGCCTTCTTGATGCCGCCCTCGATGGCCTCGGTGCGCTCATCGAGCATCTTCGTGATGCGCGGCGTGACGACACGCCACATCACCAGGAAGATGATGACGAAGGCAAGCGCCGACCAGACGACGTCGTACAACGGCGGGATCAGCGGGTTGTGCGTCTCCTCCGCCGCGATGATGAGTGCGTTGTGCATCGAGGAGCCTTAGTTGGTGCCGGTGAAGATGAAGTACGTGGCGATACCGATGAAGGCCAGGGCCTCGGTGAAGGCGATACCGATGTACATGAGGGTCGTCAGGCGGCCCTGGAGCTCGGGCTGGCGAGCGACGGACTCGATCGTCTTACCGACGACGATGCCGACACCGATGGCCGGGCCGATCGCTGCGAGGCCGTAGCCAACCGTCGCGATGTTGCCGTTGATCTCCGCGAGAACGGTCGTTGCGTCCACGTGTTTTCCTTTCGAGGTGCGGGTCCGACGGTCGCCGGTCCCGTAGGGGGTCAGTGAGGAATCAGTGCTCGTCAGCCAGCGCCAGCTGGATGTAGACGGCGGTGAGGAGCATGAAGACGTAGGCCTGCAGCAGCGCGACGAGGACCTCGAAGAAGCTGAACGCGATGCCGAACGCGATGGTCCCGACGCCGAAGGCCTTGAAGCCGAGCGAAGCGTCGAAGAAGAAGAACTGCGTGGCCGAGAAGAACAGCACGAGGAGCAGGTGCCCCACGACCATGTTCATCAGGAGTCGCAGCGTCAGGGTGACGGGACGGAGCACGAAGGTGGAGACGAGCTCGATCGGCGTCACGATGATGTACAGCGGCCACGGCACCCCGGGCGGGAAGAGCGAGTTCTTGAGGAACGTGCCCGGGTGCTTGCGGAGGCCGGCGTAGATGAAGGCGAGGTACGCGACGATCGCCAGGATCATCGGCATCGCGATGCGGCTGGTGCCGGCGAGGTTCATGAACGGGACCAGACCGGTCAGGTTCATGAAGAGCACGCCGAAGAAGATCGTCGCCAGGAGCGGCAGGAAGCGCTTGCCGTCCTTCTCTCCGAGGTTGTCGAAGGTGTTGCGACGGACGACGTCGAACGCGTACTCGATGAACGCCTGACCGCGGTTCGGCACGAGCTTCAGTGCACGGGTGCCCACGAACGCGAACACCAGGAGCACGGCGACGGCGAAGAAACGGATGAGGACGAGCCGATCGATCTCGAACGGCGTCCCGGCGAAGAAGATCGCATCCGGGAAGAACTCGTTGATCGACGGACCATGGAACTCGGCGGCCTTGCTGCTCCCCGCCGCGACGGTGTCAACCGCAGCGGAGAGGGACAGGGGAAGAGCGTGGGATAGCAGCGCTGTCTCCTGTGTCGGCGCGCGCACATCATGGCACGCGATGGTGGACGTTGTGGAGGCTCGTCCGCCCCGAGCGAAAGGCTCCGGTAGCGGACTTGAAGAAGCCTATCAGGTGCGAGAGGCTTCCCGGCTTCTCAGACGCGGGGGGTCGGGTTCCCAGCGTCCGCGGAGTCGTCGAGGCCGTCGCCCGGCAGCCGGACGCCGATCGGGGTGCGGGCCTTCGCGACGGCGACGACGTCGATCACCAGGGAGCCGACGACCCCCGCGATGATCACGATCGCCAGCACCGGGAAGTCGACCCAGTCACGGTCCTTGAGCAGGACCAGCAGCACGATGAAGACGATGAACTTGAGCAGCCAGGTGCCCATCACGATGCCGAAGAAGGCACCGGAGATCATCTGGCCCTTCGAGACGCGCAGCGCGACGAGGACGCTGACCGCGGTGAGCCCGAGGAACACGACGCTCAGCACGGCGCCGAGCAGTCCCCCGACCAGCCCGGGGCCGTCCGCGACGAGGAACCCGATGAGCCCGCCGACCACCGCCAGGGCGACGGCGAGGACCGCTCCCCACGTGATGATGCGGCGGAACACCGGCCGGACGTGGTCGAGCGCGTTCGGTACGGTCACGTGATGTCTCCAGGGATCGTGCGGTCGTTGGCGGCCCGGTCGAGCGGGTCGAGGCTGGCGTCCACCACGGCGGCGGAACGGTTGGCGGTCTGGGCGGCGATCTCCGTGCGCTTCCGGCCGAGCGGCGCGAAGGTCGCGACGGCGCAGACGGTGAAGCCGACGGACACGAAGACGACGACCCAGTACCAGTCCACGAAGAGGAACAGCAGGCACCCGAAGGCGACGGTCGCGGTCCACGCGTAGAAGATCAGCACCGCGTGGAAGTGCGAGTGCCCCATGTCGAGCAGGCGGTGGTGCAGGTGCTTCCGGTCGGCCGAGAACGGCGACTTGCCCGCGCTGAGCCGTCGGGTGACCGCGAGACCGAAGTCCAGGATCGGCACGATCAGGATCGCGAACGGCAGCAGGATCGGGATGAACGCCGGCAGCAGCGCCTGGCGTGTCTGCACCGCGGCTGGGTCGATGTTGCCCGTGACCGAGACCGCGCTCGTGGCCATCAGGAACCCGACGAGCAGCGCACCGGCGTCGCCCATGAAGAGCTTGGCGGGGTGCCAGTTCAGGATGAGGAAGCCGAAGCAGGCCCCGACGAGCACCGCGGTGAGCAGCGACGGCAGGTTGAAGAAGAACTCGGTCTGCACGACCACGCGGTTGATGAAGAACGTGTAGAGGAAGAACACCCCACCGGCGATGATCGCGACGCCGGCCACCAGGCCGTCGAGCCCGTCGATGAAGTTCACCGCGTTCATCACGAGCACCACCGCCAGCACGGTGAAGATCAGGCTCATGTACGACGAGCCGACGCCCAGCGTGTTGCCGATGGGCAGCGAGACGATCGCGACGCCCTGCCAGGCGAGGATGCCCGCCGCGATGATCTGCCCGGCGAGCTTCGTCATCCAGTCGAGGTCCCAGATGTCGTCCGCGACACCGAGGACCACGATGATGGTCGCTCCCCCGAGCACCGCGAGGACGCGGCCGGGTTCGGAGAACACGAGCCGGAAGTAGTCGGTCCCCGCGATCGACGGGAACAGGAACCAGGCCGCGAGCAACGAGACGATGACGCCGATGTACATCGCGATGCCGCCGAGCCGCGGCGTCGGGGTGCGGTGCACGTCCCGCTCGCGGACCTGCGGGTACCACTTGTACTTCAGCCCGAGCTTCCAGACGATCAGGCTCATCACGAAGCTCACGACCGCGGCGATGGCCCCCGCGAGCAGGTAGTACTTCATGTGACGAGGTCGGCTCCGACGACCCGGATGATCTCCTCGTCGGGGATCACCCCGTGCCGGACGATGCGGAGCTTCCCGCCGTCCGACAGCCCGGTGGCGTCGACGATCGTCGAGCCGGTGCTGGCCTCGAAGCCGTCGTGCACCTCGACGGGTCCGCCGTCCAGGTAGATCGCGACACTGTCACCGAGCATCCGCTCGGCGGCGTCGACGTCCATCGCGGCCGGGTCGCCAGTGGAGTTCGCGGACGAGACCGCGAGCGGCCCGACCTCCTGCAGCAGCTCGAGGGCGATCCGCGAGTCCGGCATCCGCAGCGCGACCGTGCCGCGCGTCTCGCCGAGGTCCCAGTCGAGCGACGGCTGTGCGTGCAGGATGACGGTCAGCCCGCCCGGCCAGAACTCCGCCACCAGGTCGCGCACCGGCTGCGGGACCTCGCTGGCGAGGGCGTCGAGCGTGGGCGGACCGGGGATGAGCACGGGCGGCGGCGATTGCCGCGTGCGGCCCTTCGCGTCGAGCAGCCGCTGCACGGCCGTCGCGCTGAAGGCGTCCGCGGCGAGGCCGTAGACGGTGTCGGTGGGGACCACGACGAGCTCTCCGCGTCCGAGGGCGGCACGTGCGAGCCGCATCCCGGTCAGGAGCCCGTCGGAGTCGGTGCAGTCGTATCGGGATGCCATGACTCGACGATGATAGTGCGACACAATGGTGGACATCGTGAACGAGACGCCCGCACCCCCGCTCCTGTTCCTCTTCGACATGGACGACGTCCTGGTCCGGTACGACTGGCAGGTGCGCATGGCCGCACTCTCCGACTTCACCGGACACGAGTTCCAGGAGCTCCGTCGCCGCTGGTGGGACTGCGGTCACGAGATGCGTGCCGAGGCCGGTGGGTTCGCCGACGGCGACGAGTACCTCGCCGCGTTCGAGCGCGCGATGGAGTGCGACGTCCCCGAGGCCGACTGGGCCCGGATCCGCGGATCCGCCATGACCGAGCTGCCGGAACGCATCGAGGCGGTCCGGATCGCGAGCGAGCACGGGCGTGTCGGGCTGCTCACCAACAACGGTCCGCTCGCCGGCCGCTGGATCCACGAGTGGGCGCCGTCCCTGCCCGAGGTCTTCGGCGAGCACCTGGACACGTCGAGCAACTTCGGCGCCCGGAAGCCCGAGCCCGAGGTCTTCCAGCGCGCGATCGCCCACCACGGCGTCCCCGCGGAGCACACCTTCTTCGCGGACGACATGCCCGAGAACATCGCGGGTGCGCGGAGCGTCGGCATCCACGCGGTCCTGGTCGAGCACGACACCGACCTGCGGGAGCACGTCCGCGCCTTCGTCGCGGCGCAGCAGCGCGAGGCCTCCCCCGTCTCGTAGCCCGCCACGCCCGTTCCTTCCCATCGCGGTCGCGCTGGAGAGCAAGAACGGGCATACCTGGTCATCCCGGACGACCCGGTACGCCCGATCCCACCAGGTACGCCCGGATCCACCCGGCACACGCGCGCACGGCCGAGCGACGGGAGGCCCGCCCCGCGCCCGCCACGCCCGTTCCTTCCCATCGCGGTCGCGCTGGAAAGCAGGAACGGGCACACCTGGTCATTCCGAACGACCCGGTACACCCAATCCCACCAGGTACGCCCGGATCCACCCGGCACACGCACGCGCGGGTGAGTGACGCGAGGCCTCCCCCGTCGCCTAGCCCACCACGCCCGTTCCTTCCCATCGCGGTCGCGCTGGAAAGCAGGAACGGGCACACCT
>NZ_JARVRO010000018.1:0-58656 GCF_030209645.1 Curtobacterium sp. ME-Dv--P-122a | reverse complement strand
TGGCGAGGGTGATGGAGGTCTTGAGGCTCTTACGCATCGTGATCAGTCCTTTGCTGTTGTCGCGCTCGGCGCGGCTGCTGTGTGCGCGCCGAACACACCCTTGGTGGGGTGGAGAACCAGCGATGTGCGGCTGGTGAGCGCTCCGGGTGTTTCCCGGTCGTTGCAGGTGATTCGGCACCCTGCGGCGAAGGGTTTGGACCGATCTGCGGTCGTTACCGCTCTGTGACCTTCGGGCACATCCGGACAGCGCTCACGCCTCCAAGTACGTTCGCTGTGAGGCCGCTGAACGCGGTCCATCGAGAAAGGCACTCCCCATGGCATCGACGTCCAGTCGTCCCACGTCCGTCACCGTCGCGTTCGTCATCTGGCTGGTGGTGGTCCTGGCGAACATCCTGCAGGGCATCATCAACCTCACGTCGGGCTCGTCCGCCGACGTCGCTGACAGTGTCGGAACCGCCCCGCTCGTCGGCGGCGCGATCTTCGCGTTCATCCTCGCCGTGATCGAGCTCATCATCGTCTTCAAGATGCGCGACGGCCGCAACTGGGCCCGCATCGTGCTGACGGTCCTCGCGGTCCTGCAGCTCATCGGTGTCGGCGTCGGCGCGGCCTCGGGTGGCAATGCCTTCGGCTGGATCGGTGGCGTCGCGGTGCTCATCGCGACGATCCTGATGTACGTCGGCGGCGCGAACGGGTACTTCCGTCGCCACTGAGCGGGCGTGCGTGCGGATGCGCTCCTGCGTGACGCACACCGGTCGCTGAACGCGACCACCTGACGGACGGGAGGCCCGGTGCCAGCTGGCACCGGGCCTCCCGTCCGTCGTCTGGCCGGGTCAGAACGCCTTGCCCGGGTTCAGGGTCCCCGCCGGGTCGAGCGCGTCCTTGACAGAGCGGTGCATCGCGAGCACACGGTCGCCGAGCTCGACCCGCAGGCCCGGCAGCTTCAGCAGCCCGACGCCGTGCTCACCGGTCACGGTCCCACCGAGCGCCAGGCAGTCCGCCACGATCTGGTCGAACGCGGTCTTCGCGCGGGCCTTCGCGGCATCGTCGCCCTCGGGCGCGATGATCAGCGGGTGCAGGTTGCCGTCGCCGGCGTGCGCGATGTTGGCGATCGTGACGTCCTGTGCGTCCGCGGTCACCTGGATCCGCCGGAGCATCTCGGGCACCGCGCTCCGCGGCACGCAGATGTCCTCGGTCAGCACCGGACCGAGCCGTTCGAGCGCCGGGTAGGCGAGCCTGCGGGCCTGGAACAGCCGGTCGATGTCCTGGGGATCGGTGGCCCGCTCGACGTCCGTCCCACCGGCCTCGGCGAAGACGTCCGCGACGTGGTCGGCGATCGCGTCCCCGGCGGCACCGCGCTCGTCGACCCGTGCGAGCAGCAGGGTGTCGACGTCCGCCGGCAGCCCGAGGTGCATCCAGTCGTCGACGGCTCGCAGGCAGGTGCGGTCGACGATCTCGAGTGCTGCGGGGATGATCCCCGCGCGCGAGATCGCGGCCACGGCGTCGCCCGCTGCGGTCAGCGAGGGGAAGTACCCGATCACGGCTCGCTCGTCACGGCCGGCCAGGGGGAGCAGCTGCACGGTGACCGACACGACGATGCCGAGCGTGCCCTCGGAACCGACCATCAGCCCCGTGAGGTCGTACCCGGCGACGCCCTTCGCCGTCCGGCGGCCGAGCTCCACGACCGACCCGTCGGCAAGCACGACGGTCATGCCGAGCACGTAGTCGCGGGTGACCCCGTACTTGACGCAGCAGATGCCGCCGGCGTTCGTCGCGACGTTGCCGCCGATCGTCGAGATCGCCGAGCTCGCGGGGTCCGGCGGGTACCAGAGGCCGTGCTCGGCGACCGCGGCGCGGAGTGCGTCGTTGATGACGCCGGGTTCGGTGACCGCGTAGCGCTCGTCGGTGTTCACCTCGAGCACCCGGTCCATCCGCTCGAGCGACACGACGATCGAGTCGGCCATCGCGTTGGCGCCGCCGGACAGACCGGTGCCGGCACCGCGGGGGACGACCCGGAGGCCGGCAGCGGCTGCCCAGCGGACGGCGGTGACGACGTCGTCGGTGCTGCGTGCCAGGACCACGGCGCGCGGTGCCGTGGAGTCGGCCCACTCGGCGTCGTCGTGGCGGTAGCGCTCGAGCGACTCCGGGTCGCGGAGGACCCGGTCGGACCCCAGCAGGTGTTCGAGGGCGGTGGCGTCGGCTGCGGTGGCGGATGCGGCGGTGGCGGATGCGGCGGTGACGGTCATGCGGGGTGGGGTCCTTCCGTGGCGCGGCGGTGCGGTTCGGGTCCGTCGACGATACGCCGGTCAGTCCAGGCAGAACTCGTTGCCCTCGACGTCCTGCATGACGATGCACGACTCGTTCACCTGGTCCGCGGTCATGCGACGGACCTGGGTGGCGCCGAGTCCGACCAGTCGAGCGCTCTCGGCGCCGAGCGCCGCGAGCCGTTCGGCGCCGACCATCCCGTTGCCGACCCGGACGTCCAGGTGCACGCGGTTCTTCACCGTCTTGCCCTCGGGGACGCGCTGGAAGAACAGGCGGGGTCCGGCGCCGGTCGGGTCGACGCACGCGAAGGCCGATCCCTGGTGCTCCGCCGGCAGCGACCGGTCGAACGCGTCCCAGTCGGCGAACCCCGGTGGGGGCGGTGGCACCACGTAGCCGAGGACCTCGCACCAGAACCGGGCGACACGCTCCGGCTCGGCGCAGTCGAACGTCACCTGGACCTGTCGCACCGTTGCCATGGCGCCGAGGATACGACGATGCACGACCGGCGTCCGCTCAGCGTCCGCACCGTCAGCGGTGGGCGCACGGTGCGCCGGACGGGAGGCACGGTGCCAGGCCGCCACGGGCCTCCCGTCCGTCGCGCAGCCGCGTCAGTGCTGCTTGCCGCGCAGGCGGCCGATGCCCAGCACGATGCCGACGACGACCATGCCCAGCGCGAGGCCGGCCACGGCCGACACGGCGGTGTCGGCGATCCAGACGACGACTGGGCCTGCGGCCTCGAGTGCGTGCTCGATCACGTGCAGCAGGTCGTACGGCCCGTACCAGATCGTCTCGGCCAGGTTCGCGATGACCAGGTGTCCACCGACCCACAGCATCGCGACCGTGCCGATGACGCTGATGACCCGGAAGACCATCGGCATCGCACGGACGATGCGGGCACCGATCCGACGGGTGCGGCGGACCGATTTCTTCATCATCTGCAGGCCGATGTCGTCGACCTTCACGAGCAGTGCCACGGCGCCGTAGACGACGGCCGTCATGACCAGACCGATCACGATCAGGGCGCCGAGCGTCGGCCAGAGCCCCAGGTCGGGGTCGAGGCCCGCCAGCGCGATGAGCATGATCTCGGTGCTCAGGATGAGGTCGGTGCGGATGGCGCCGAAGACGAGCTTCGGTTCGGTGACGGCCTCGTCGGACCCGCCCTCATGGTGCACGCCGAACCACTCGGTGACCTTCTCGGCGCCCTCGAAGCACAGGTACGTGCCGCCGAGCAGCAGCAGCCACGGCAGGACGCCGGGTGCGAAGGCCGTGAGCAGCAACGCCAGCGGGATGATGATGATGAACTTGTTGAACAGGCTGCCGAGGGCGATGCGCCCGACGACGGGGAGTTCACGAGCGGGCTCGAGACCCTGCACGTACTGGGGTGTGACGGCGGCGTCGTCGATCACGACCCCGGCGGTCTTCGCGCTGGCCTTGAGGGCTGCGGAGAGGATGTCGTCCACCACGGCGAGCAATCCGACTGACAATGCGTTCTCCACTCGTCTGACCTGTGACCGTGCACAGCGTAGTGGCCGCGGAGCATCCTGAACGCCAGCCGCGGGGCGTCCGTAGGCTCGCGGCATGGCTGACTTCACCGCATCCCAGGCCGCCGTCGTCCGGATCGAGCGTTCCGAGCAGGGGCGCTGGGACCTCTCCGTCATCAGCGACGCCGGTGTCGCGATGGGGCACGGCGTGTACCTGTTCGACGCGGACCACGACGACGCCGAGGACGAGCAGGCCGCGGCCCTCGACTTCGTGCGCGACTACGGGTTCCGGTTCGAGCGCGACGCCGTGCAGGCCGACGGTCCCGACGCCTTCTGGGCGCCGCTGCTGCCGTCCGACCAGCAGTAGGTGCTGCAGCGCGCGGGAGTCAGCGCGCGGAGTCCTCGAACCCGATCAGCCAGGTGACCCCGTGCGCGTCGCGGACGGTGCCGTCCCAGTCGCCCCACGGGCGCTGCTGCAGCGGGCCGATCACCGTGCCGCCCTCGGCGAGCTGGTCGAACCACCGACGCAGGACGTCCGGTTCCGCAGCGCCGAGCAGTGAGAAGAGCAGTCCGGTCGCCGAGAACGGGGTGTCGCCCTCGCTCGCGTCCGCGGCGAACAGCTGCAGCTCGCCGGTGAGCTGGCCGTGCGCGACGGCGTCGGCCGGGCCGTCCGTGCGGGAGAAGTCCGCGTAGGTCGCGATCTGCACCTCGCCGCCGAACACCTGCTGCCAGTGCTCGAGGGCATGCCTGGCGGTGCCGGCGAACTGGAAGTACGGCGCGGGTCCGGTCGTGTGCATGCCCGGCAAGGTACTCCGGGGTGCTGCGTGCGGGAACCCCCGGGGCTCGTCAGTCGAGCAGTGCGAGTGCGCGCTCGAGGACGTCCTCCGGACGGCCGTCGCCGTGCAGTGCCCACCAGGTGAGTGCGGCGCTCGCGGCGGCGGCCAGCGTGTGGGCGCGCACCGCGACGGCGAGGTCGTCGGCGGTGACCCCGTCCCGCTCGGCCACGTACCGCAGGATCTCGTCGGTCAGGGCCGTGACCGTCGCGGCACCGACGTGCTCGAGCGACGGGTTCGCGCGGATGACCCGGAGCCGGTGTCGGGTGACCTCGACGGCGTCGTCCGGGAACGTCGCGCCGATCCGGTAGGCCGCCCGGAGCGCCACGGCCGAGGGTTCGTCGGCCGGCCGTGACCGCAGGGCCTCGCGGAACCGTGCGGCGAACTCGTCGAGACCGCCCCACACCAGCGCCGCCTTGTTCGGGAACAACCGGAAGAGCGACCGACGGCTCACCCCGGCCGCCGCGGCGACGTCGTCCATCGACACCGCGTCGAAGCCCTGGTCGTCGAACAGCCGGAGGGCGACGAGGGACACGGCGTCGGGGTCGATGGTGCGCGGGCGCCCCGTCGGACGGTCGTTCGTCGAGCTCATGGAGACCTTTCGGCACTGAGTGCTATAACCGGTGTGGCGCAGTGAGCGCCCCGCATCGAGGAGACCACATGACCGACACCACCGCCGGACGGTTCACCGGCAGGACCATCATCGTCACCGGAGCGGGTTCCGGCATCGGACGCGCCACGGCGACACGCATCGCGAACGAGGGTGGCCGCGTCATCGCGACCGACGTCGTGGCCGAGCGGCTCGATGCACTCCGCACGGAGCTCGACGGCTTCGCCGTGGAGACCGTCGTCGGCGACGTCGCCGCGAGCGAGACCATCGACGCACTCATCGCCGCCGCCGGCGACCGGGTGGACGGGCTCGCCAACGTCGCCGGCATCATGGACGCGTTCCTGCCGCCGGACGAGGTCGACGACGCCACCTGGGAGCGTGTCTTCAGCGTCAACGTCACCGGTCCGATGCGCCTGACCCGCGCGGTGCTGCCGCTGATGATCGCCGCCGGCAAGGGATCGGTCGTGAACGTCGCGTCCGAGGCGGCGCTGAAGGCCTCGGCCGCCGGTGCTGCCTACACCTCGTCGAAGCACGCCATCGCCGGGTACACCAAGAGCGTCGCGTTCTTCCACGGGCCGCAGGGCATCCGGGCGAACGCCGTGGCGCCGGGTGCGGTCGCCACGAACATCGAGGCACCGATGCGCAGCGAGTACGCGGCTCGCCGGGTCGGTCCCATCATGCAGACCACCATCCCGCCGGTCGCCCAGCCCGAGCAGCTCGCCGCCGCCATCACCTGGCTGCTGAGTGACGACTCGGCGAACGTCAACGGTGCGGTGCTGCCGAGCGACGGTGGCTGGTCCGTGGTCTGACGGATTTCCTCGGATACGAGTAGAAATCTACCTGGAGTGGTAGATTTCTACTCGATCTGATCGGACATCTCCATGCAGTTGCAATCTCCCCTCGCGACGGTCACCACCTCCGTGGACGGCGATGTCCTCGCGGTGTTGGCACTGGCCCCCGGACCCCTGACGATCGCGGGAATCTGCAGCCTGGTGCCCGACCGGTCGTACGCCGGGGTCCGGAACAGTGCGGATCGGCTGGTCGAGCAGGGCCTCGTCGACGGGCACCGGACCGGACGGACGAAGTCCTTCACCCTGAACCGAGAACACCTCGCCGCCGATGCGGTCACCGCCCTGGCCGACCTCCGGCGTGCCCTGCTCGAACGACTCCGATCCGGCTGTCGGTCGATCCCCCTCCGGTACGCCGCACTCTTCGGATCCGGAGCCCGCGGTGCGATGCGCCCGGACAGCGATCTCGATCTCTGCTTCGTCGTCACTCGCGGCCGACGCGCGGACGCCGAGGACCAGATCCACGCGTTGTGCCGCGCAGCCGGTCGTTGGACCGGCAACGCCGTGCGGCCGGTCGTCTTCGACGAGGACGAGATCGAGGGCACGGATCCGCTCCTCGCGTCGGTTGCTCGGGACGGGATTCCCATCGCAGGTGATGGTCGATGGCTGTCCCGGAAGCTCCGTACGCTGAATGGATGACCCCGCGAACCGGCACCACCGCACCGGGTGACGAGTCGTTCCGGCGGGGCCGGCTCGCCAAGGCGACGGAGTTCCTCGACGCTGCTGACGTCCTCCGCACCTTCGGTGGTGACGGAGGGGTCCTCAGTGCCGGGTCGCAGTTCGCGAACGCGTTCGTCACACAGTGCGTCCTCAGCGGCATCGCGGCGGCTGACGCGATCTGCGTGGCTCGGACCGGCAGGTACTCGCGATCGGGAGCGCACCACGAGGCGGTGCCCGTCCTCCGTGCAGCTGCCGGGCCGGCGGTCGCGAAGCACCTCGAGGTGCTCTTGGCGGTGAAGACCAAGGCCGAGTACAACGCGAGGTCGGTCAGCGACGGTGACATCGTGCGCGCCGGCGAAGCCGCTGAGGCACTCGAGGCGGCCGCGCGGTCGGTCTGACGCGCTGGTCGAGCGAGCGACCACGACATCGTCGTGCTGCGCGTGCTCCGGTTCGCCCGCGACCGCTCGCGTGACGCACTCGTGTGGCACCGACCGGCGCGGCGGCGTCAGGGCGTCACCACCTGACGGACGGGAGGCCCGTGGCGACGCCGCCACGGGCCTCCCGTCCGCCCTTCGGTCGCGTCGACCACGTGACGTTCCTTCCCATTGCGCGCGCACTGGAAAGCGGAATCGGGCGTACCGGGCAGGAGTTCCTGCCAGGTACGCCCGATTCGACCAGGTACGCCCGAAGGGCCCCGCGTCAGGAGACGAGCGCCGCCATCTCGCGCACGACGGCACGGAGCCGGTCCGCGAGCTCGTCGTTGCTCCGCACGGTCTCGCGATGTGCCACCTCGCTGAGCGCCGACATCACCAGGGTCACCGCGGTGCGGGCGGTCTGCGCGTCCGTGCGGGTGCCGACGACGCTGAGCAGGGACTGGCGCGACTCGGCCATCCACTGCATCACCATCGAGGACATCTCCGGCCGGAGCACGAGCAGCTCCTTCATGCGGCGGCGGTCCTGCGAGAGCGGGACGGTGGCCGCGACCAGCGTGCACAGGTCGTCGACCAGGGCACCGTCGGCCTCGGCGAACCAGGCCGCGGAGCGCTCCGGGACCTCGACGGAGTCGAGCCCGAGCGCGGCGTGCGCTTTCGACGAGAAGTAGTTGAAGAAGGTGCGGGGGGAGACGTCGGCATCGGCGCAGATCTGCTCGACCGTGACGCCGTCGAGCCCGTGCGCGGACACGAGCGTGAGCGCTGCGTCGTGCAGTGCCTGCCGGGTCTGCTGCTTCTTCCGTTCACGCAGCGTGCACGGCTCCGTTGCCGCAGCCGCTGCCGGGGTGGTGATCACGTGGACTCCTGGTGGGTTGGTGTGTGTGGGAGGGGCGCCCGCCCGGAAAGGGGGCACGGACGGACGCCCCGGTCGGTCACCGACGGTGCGTCGGCGTGGATCCGGTCGAACCCGAACCGGTCGAACCCGATCCGGTCGGCACGGACCCGGTCGGTACGGACCCGGTCATGGGTCCGGTGAACGAGCCGGCCTCGGCTGCGGCGGCGCCCGCTTCTGCCTCGAGCTGCGCCTCGGCGGACATGTCGGCCTGCTCCTGCAGCGCGGAACGCTGGCGCAGCGGCGGCACCCGGAAGAACCAGGTGAGGACGAAGGCGAGCAGGATGACGCCGAGACCGACCCAGTAGATCGTCACGGACGAGGCGTTGAAGCCCGCCATGAACGGCCGGGTCAGGCGGCTGTCGGCACCGGTCAGGAACGACGTGTCGTTGGTGCTGGTGGCGCTGTCGCTCGTGGTGTTGCCGTCGTCGATCTTCTTCGCCAGCTCCGGGGTGAGCTCGTCGACCCAGTACGAGCGCTGCGAGGCGTTCGACCAGTCGACGGACACGGTCCCGTCCTGCACGCTGGCGTGCGCCTGGTCGGCGACCTGCTCGAGTGCGGACTGCTCGGCAGCCGGCGTCGCCGCGGCGACCTGCTGGTCGATGACTGTCTGCGCGGCTGCGGCGGGCACGGCACCGGCGGCGACCTGCTGCTGCACGGCCGCGGTGACCTGCTCGGTGACCGCGGCGTCGGCGGCCTGCTTCGCCTTGGCCGAGGCAGCGTCGAGCTGCGACTGCACGGTCTTCGTCAGCGGGGTGACGACGGGCGTCCAGATCTTGTCCATGGCGCCCTGGTTCGCCTTCGCGCTGGCGACCGTCGGGTTGAGCGCGGCGTCGAGCGCCGGACCGAGGTCCTTCTGGTTCGCGGTCGCGGTCAGGATGTTCGCCGGCATCACCGAGAACAGGATGGACAGCAGGACGGCGGTGCCGAGCGTGCCACCGATCTGGCGGAAGAACGTGGCGGACGACGTGGCGACGCCCATGTCACGAGCCTCGACGGAGCCCTGCGACGCCAGCGTCAGCGACTGCATGACCGAGCCGAGGCCGAGACCGATGAGGAACATGCCGATCATCAGGAACCAGAGCGGCTTGTCGATCGACATGAAGGTCAGGACGACGTAGCCGGCGGAGACGAGCGCGGTGCCGATGACCGGGAAGATCCGGTAGCGGCCGACGCGGGCGACGATCTGACCGCTCGTGATCGAGGCGATCATGAGGCCGCCGACCAGGGGCAGCGTGGCGAAACCGGACTCGGTCGGGGTGAGCCCGACGACGATCTGCAGGTAGAGCGGGATCGTGAGCATCGCGCCGAACATCGCGAAGCCGACCAGGAACCCGATGACGGTCGCCATCGAGAACGTGCCCGAGCGGAACAGCTTGAGCGGGATGATCGCCGCGTCGCCCATCTTCGACTCGATGAGCAGCAGCCCGATCAGGCCGACGACACCGACGACGTAGCAGGCGATGGCGGCGGGGGAGCCCCAGCCCCAGATGCGGCCCTGTTCGGCGACGAGCAGGAGCGGCACGAGGGTGACGATGACGGCGGTCGCGCCCCACCAGTCGACCTTCGGCTTCGCGTCGCCGGCGCCGTGCACCTTCGGCAGGTGCAGGAACACGATGACCATGAGGAGCGCCGCGACACCGATCGGCACGTTGATCAGGAGCACCCAGCGCCAGCCCGTGATCCACAGGATCTCGGAGGAACCGGCGAGCAGACCACCGATGAGCGGGCCGATGACGGACGAGATGCCGAACACGGCGAGGAAGTACCCCTGGTACTTGGCGCGCTCACGCGGGGCGAGGATGTCGCCCATGATCGCGAGCGGCAGCGACATCAGCGCGCCGGCACCGATGCCCTGCACCGCGCGGAAGGCGGCGAGCATGAGCATCGAGGTGGACATCGACGACAGGACGGCGCCGAGGATGAAGACGACGATGCCGAAGATGTACAGCGGGCGGCGGCCGAAGATGTCGGAGAGCTTGCCGTAGATCGGCGTCGCGATCGTCGAGGTGATGAGGTACGCGGTCGTCACCCAGGCCTGCTGGTCGAGCCCGTGCAGGTCGTCGCCGATCGTGCGGATCGCCGTGCCGAACACCGTCTGGCCGAGGGAGGACAGGAACATCCCCGCCATCAGGCCGTAGATCACCAGGAGGATCTGACGGTGGGTCATCAGCGGCTGCTGGCCGGCGCCTCCGGAGGCCGCGGGGGCCTCGGCGGTGTGCCGACCGTGCTGCACCGAGACGGGTGCGGTGGCGGTCATCGAACTCCTTTTTCTGGCTGTGAAACTTTGCAGACCGCGCAACGATACATCTGTTGCTTCCGGCAAGCAACTAAATGTGCCCGCTACGCTGAGCGCGTGACCGACGACCGGCGTGCCGCCGAGCGACTCCTGCGATCCCAGCTCGACCGGCTGTGGGTCCGGCAGACCCTGCGCTCCTCGCTCATCGAGTCCCGGGGCGGCCTCGACCCGACGGCCCGCGTGATCCTGCGTGCCGTCGCCGGGCACGGTCCGGTCCGGGCGACCGCGATCGCCGACGCGACGGGGCTGTCGCGCCCGGTGATCAGCCGCCGGGTCGCCTCGCTGATCGAGGCCGAGCACCTGATCGGGTCGCCCGACCCCGCGGACGGCCGCGCCACGCTCGTCACGCTCGCCCCCGCCGGCCGGCGGCTGCTCGACGAGCTGGACGCCGCCGGCGCCGAGGTGTTCGACGACCTGACGGAGGAGTTCGCCTCCGACGAGCTGCGCTCGCTCGCCGAGATGCTGACGCGACTGAACGACCGGGCGGACGCGGTCCTGGGGATCGGCACCACGCGCTCCTGACGTGACCAACGGGGCGGACGGGAGGCCCGTGGCGGCGTCGCCACGGGCCTCCCGTCCCTGCGGAGCGCGCATTCGAGATACCGTTGGTGGTATGAGCACGGACACCACCCCCACCACTGAGACCCTCGACGACGGGCCCGTGGTGACGTTCGCCGATCTCGGCCTGAGCGACGCTGTGCTCAAGGCCGTCAAGGACATCGGTTACGAGACCCCTTCCGCCATCCAGGAAGCCACCATCCCCACCCTCCTCGCCGGGCGCGACGTCGTCGGACTGGCGCAGACCGGAACCGGCAAGACCGCGGCCTTCGCGCTGCCGATCCTGTCCCGCATGGAGTCCGGCAGCAAGAAGCCCCAGGCGCTCGTGCTGTCCCCGACGCGCGAGCTCGCCCTGCAGGTGTGCGAGGCGTTCGAGCAGTTCGCGTCCCACATGAAGAACGTCCACGTCCTGCCGGTCTACGGCGGCCAGGCGTACGGCGTGCAGCTCTCCGCCCTGCGCCGCGGCGTCGACGTCATCGTCGGCACCCCCGGTCGCATCATGGACCACCTGGCGAAGGGCACGCTCGACCTGTCCGAGCTGAAGTACCTGGTCCTCGACGAGGCCGACGAGATGCTCAAGATGGGCTTCGCCGAGGACGTCGAGACGATCCTCGCCGACACCCCGGACGACAAGCAGGTCGCGCTCTTCTCGGCGACCATGCCCGCGCAGATCCGCCGCATCTCGCAGCAGTACCTGACCGACCCGGCCGAGATCACCGTCAAGACCAAGACGAAGACCGCCGCGAACATCACGCAGCGCTACCTGATGGTCTCGTACCCGCAGAAGGTCGACGCGCTCACCCGCATCCTCGAGGTCGAGGACTTCGAGGGCATGATCATCTTCGTCCGCACCAAGAGCGAGACCGAGACCCTGGCCGAGAAGCTCCGTGCCCGCGGGTACGCCGCCGCCGCGATCAGCGGTGACGTCGCCCAGGCCCAGCGTGAGCGCACGGTCAACCAGCTGAAGTCGGGCAAGCTCGACATCCTGGTCGCCACCGACGTCGCCGCCCGTGGCCTCGACGTCGACCGCATCACGCACGTCGTGAACTTCGACATCCCGGTCGACATCGAGTCCTACGTGCACCGCATCGGTCGTACCGGCCGTGCGGGTCGCTCGGGTGACTCGATCAGCTTCGTCACCCCGCGTGAGCGTCGTCTGCTGTCCGCGATCGAGCGCCACACCAAGCAGCCGCTCACGCAGATGCAGCTGCCGACCATCGACGACGTCAACGAGACGCGCCTGACCCGCTTCGACGACGCGATCACCGCGGCGCTCGAGGACCAGGGCCGGATCGCGGCCTTCCGCGACGTCATCGCGCACTACGTCGAGCACCACGACGTCCCCTCGGACGACGTCGCCGCTGCCCTGGCCGTCGTGGCGCAGGGCGACTCGCCGCTGCTCCTCACCGCAGCCGACGACGCCCTCCGGAGCCAGATGGAGCGCGACGCCCGCCGCAGCGAGCGCGACGAGCGCGGTGCCCGCGACGACCGTGGCGGCCGCAACGACCGCGGCGACCGTGGTGGCGACCGCGACCGTGGTGACCGCGGCGACCGTGGCCCGCGTCGTTCGCAGCCGATGTCCCCGTACCGCATCGAGGTCGGCCGTCGTCACCGCGTCGAGCCGCGCCAGATCGTCGGTGCCCTGGCCAACGAAGGTGGCCTGCGTCGCGACGACTTCGGTGCGATCCAGATCCGTCCCGACTTCTCGATCGTCGAACTGCCGGCCGACATGGACCCCGGTGTGCTCGACCGCCTGACCGACACCCGGATCAGTGGCAAGCTCATCGAGATCCGTGCGGACCGCCGTGGTGGTGGCCGCCGCGACGACCGCGACGACCGTCCGGAGCGCAAGCCGCGCTACTGAGACGACCCGCGTCCGAGACGCGACCACCTTCTGACGGGAGGCCCGGTGCCAGCTGGCACCGGGCCTCCCGTCCGTCGTCGGTGCGGGTCTCGGGCCTGCGGCATCTTGCGGTGCGGGGAACCGCAGATCCGACCCGCAACCGTTCCCCTGGGGTCAGCGCGGTGCTGTGATACGTGGAGCCGTGACGCAGGGAGCCGCGGAGAAGGCAGGGGAACCATCGTGTACCGAGCACTCATCACCGCGGTCGCCGCCGCGGCGCTCGTCTTCGGAGGTGCGGTGCCGGCGACGGCGCACACCTCTCCGTCGGTGCCGGGAGCACCGACCGCCGTCCGCGTCACCGGCGACGCGGACACTGCCACGCTGACGTGGCGCGGCCCGAAGCACGGCGCGAAGGTGACGGGCTGGAAGGTCGCCGTCGCCGCCGTTGCGAACCGCCACGACCGCCAGGTCGACCGACTCCACCCGCGCGCCCGCTCCGACCGGTTCGACGAGCTCTCGCCCGCGACCACGTACCGCTTCTCGGTGCGTGCCCTCGGCCACCGGGGGACCGGCCGCACGATCACGCTGCGCTGGACGTCACCGTCGGTGCCCGAGCCGGAGACGACGCAGTCGCTGTTCGCGCTCGACGGCAACGGTGACGTCGTGCGGTTCGCGGACTCCGGCAGCGGTGCGGAGACCGTCGTCGCGACGGACGGCGAAGGCTTCACCGCGAACGCCGACGGTGACGTGTTCACCCCGTCGGCGGACGGCACCGAGATCCTGCGGGACCCGGCCGACGGCAGCGGGGTCTCGAGCATCGCGTCCGGCCTGCACCTGACCCCGGACCTGCGCTCCGACGCCGAGGGCAACCTGTACTGGGTGGACTCGGTGACCGGTGCGGTGCAGAAGCTCTCCGTCGGCACCTCGACCCCGAAGGTCGTGCTGGACCTGGGTGGCAAGGCCGTCGGGAGCGATCAGCGTTTCTGGACGGTCACCCCGGACGGCAAGGTCGTCGTGCTCGGCGGAACCGTCAGCCAGCCGTACGTCAAGGGCACCGGCATCGCGCCCCGCACGTTCACCGGGCCCGCCGGCTCGACCGTCGGCTACCCCGCCGGTGTGCTCGCGGACTCGCAGGGCAACGTCTACGTCGACATCCGCTCGCCCGGTGCCGCCGGGTCGTGGATCTGGTACCAGCTCAAGCCCGGGGCGACCGAACTGACGAAGGTCGAACCGCGGTACGCGTTCGAGTACGCCGCCGCGAACGCGGACGGCTTCTCGCTCCTGCAATCGGCGCAGTTCTGCCCCGCCCCGTCGGAGTACCCGACCAGCCCGACCGGTTGCAAGATCGACCGCAGCATCCCGGACAAGCTCGTGGTGGGCAGCGGCGGCACGTCCACCGTGCCGGTGACCGGGCTGACCGCCGGGTCGCGTGGCGAGCACCTGGGTGCCGCCTCCGCCGACGGGGACGTGTTCGTCTCCATCGACAGCGGCCCCTCGGTCGGGCTGTGGAAGGTCCCCGCCGCGGGTGGAGCTGCGCAGCAGCTCGACGCGGCGCAGTACTCGAGGCTGCTGGTGATCTGACCGGCGGTGCGAGGCGGAAGGGGTGGGACGCAACGGCGCATCCCACCCCCTTCCGTGTGTGGCGGCGGGTGGCTTTGGTGGCTGCTGTCCTGGCGACGGCGGCGGCGGTGTCGGCGGCGGTGGTTCAGGCCGCGCCGGCGGCCGTCCGGCGGCACACCTCGTCCCACGGGGTCGGTTCGATGCCGAAGTGCGCCCGGCTCTCGCGGTCGTCGACCACGTACGGCGCGGTCCACTGGTAGGTCAGGTCGGCCAGCTCGCGCATCATCGGCGACACGAGCCCGCCGACGCGGAACAGGGCCGCGGGCATCCGGCGCACCGGCACCGCGGGCTTCCCCGCCGCCGCGAGGACGTCGGTGAGGGCCTGCCGCTGCGTCCGCGGTGCGTTGCTCGGCACCATCCACGTGCGGCCGTGCGCGCCCTGGTCCTCGGCAGCGGCGACGAGGGTCCGGGCGACGTCGAGCACGTCGGTGAAGGTGTGCGGCAGGTCCGTGCGACCGACCATCGACACCGCCCGGCCCCGCAGCGCCGCCGGCAGCACGCGGGTGACGTGCCCGTTCGCGCCGATCCCGGGGCCGAGGTAGTCCGAGGCGCGGACCTCGACGGCGCTGACATGGCCGGCGTCGTGCGCGGCGAGGGCATCGGCCCACAGCGTCGCCCGGAGCACCCCCTTGTGGTCGGTGGCAGCGTCCGGCAGTCCCTCGTGCATCGGCCCGTCGACCGGGCCGTACGGGTACAGGTTCCCGGTGATGGCGTAGGTCGCCCCGGTGCGTTCGGCCGCGGTGAGCAGTGCTGCGGCGAGCGGGGGCCAGGTGCCCTCCCACTGCGTGTAGTCGCCGGGGTTCGCACAGTTGTAGAGGACGGCTGCTCCCTCGGCGGCGCGGGAGAGGGCATCGGCATCGGAGGCGTCGAGCGCGAGGTGCTCGACACCGGCGATGCCCGTGCTGCGACCGGAGCGGGAGACGACGGTGACGCGGTCGCCCCGGACGGTCAACAGCTCCGCGACGTGCCGGCCGACGGGGCCGGCGCCGACGATGAGGTGGTGGGGCATGGTCTCCTGCTTCCTGGTTGATCGCTTGTTGGTCGTTGCGAGAGCACTGCTCTCGGAATCGAGCATGGCGGTTCGTCGACGCGAAAGCAAGAGCAGTGCTCTCCTTTGTGTGCGCTGCTCTCTCGTGCCAGGATCGTCGGATGGCACCCACCGCCCGAGCACTCGCACGGCAGACGGTCACGGCGGACATCCTGGCCGCGGCACGCACCCGCCTGACCGAAGAGGGTCCGGCCGCCCTCAGCCTGCGTGCCGTCGCCCGTGACGTCGGGATGGTCTCGTCGGCCGTGTACCGGTACTTCCCGAGCCGTGACGATCTGCTGACGGCCCTCCTCGTCACCGACTACGACGAACTCGGCGCCGCTGTCGAGGCCGCCGGTGCCGCGTCCGGACCGGCTCCCGGGGCGCGCTGGGTCGCGATGTGCCGGGCGATCCGCGACTGGTCGATCGCGCACCCGGGGGACTTCGCGCTGCTGTTCGGCTCGCCCGTGCCGGGCTACGCGGCGCCGCGCGAGACCGTCGTGCCCGCGTCGCGGACGACGCTGGCGCTGGTACGCGTGGTCGCGGACGCCGTCGGCTCCGGTACGTCTGGTGCGTCCGGTGCGTCGGACTCGTCCGTCACGTCGACGCCGGGGGTGGCCGGGAGGCCCGGATCACCCACCGCGCCCACGGCGGCTCCCGGGGTGGCCGGTCCCGCCGTCGCGGACGGGGTCGCCACGCTGCGCTCGTTCGGCATCACCCTGCCCGACGAGGTCCTGGTCCGCACCCTGATGGCCTGGACGACGGTGTTCGGGACGATCTCGTTCGAGCTCTTC
Source organism: Curtobacterium sp. ME-Dv--P-122a (assembly GCF_030209645.1). Classification (NCBI taxonomy): domain Bacteria; kingdom Bacillati; phylum Actinomycetota; class Actinomycetes; order Micrococcales; family Microbacteriaceae; genus Curtobacterium; species Curtobacterium sp. ME-Dv--P-122a. The sequence goes on along the minus strand of NZ_JARVRO010000018.1, from coordinate 42,498 downwards.
GGGCACTTCGTCGGTTCCGTGTCCGACCCGGCCGCCTACTTCGACCAGGTCATCGTGCGCCTGGCGGATGACCTGGGGTTCACCGCCACGTTCTGACGCGCGTGCTGTCCCCAGATCGGGTGCGCAGCCTGACAGAGGCCCCGCCCGTGCGGTAGACAGGTCGTCACGCCGAGGTCGTGCCCGATGACCGGAGCGGACGACCGGCACGGTGCCCTCCGGGGCAGCTGCCGGCCGGAACCACACTCGGGCGTGTGCGACGCGGCCGGGGCCCGCGCTGATCAGGAGGCATGCTTGCGACGCAGCACGTGCGGCGGCACGACGGACGGGGCGACCCGGTGACCGCGCTCGACGTCAGCCGACAGGACCGCCGCCGCCTGACCACCGGCACCGCGCGACGACGCCTGGTGGCCGTGCGGACGGTGGCGCTCCTGGCGTCCCTCGCCGGGGTGAACTACATCGTGTGGCGCTGGGCGGCCTCGGTGAACTGGCACTCGTGGTGGATCGCGGTGCCGCTGATCCTCGCCGAGACCTACAGCGTCATCGATTCCCTGCTCTTCGCCCTCGGGGCCTGGCGGCTCCGGGAGCGCGGCGAACCACCGGCGAAACCGTCCACCGACGTCACCGTCGACGTCTTCATCACGACCTACAACGAGCCGATCGACCTGGTCGAGCGCACCGCCCGGGCGGCCAAGGCGATCACGCACCCGCACACCACCTGGATCCTCGACGACGGCAACCGCCCCGAGATGCGTGCGGCGGCCGAGGCGCTCGGCATCGGCGTCATCACCCGCGGTGCCGACTGGGTGGACCGACCCCGGCACGCCAAGGCCGGCAACCTCAACAACGCCCTGCTCGCGACCCAGGGCGAGTTCCTGCTCATCCTCGACGCCGACCAGGTGCCCGACCCGGCGATCCTCGACCGCACGCTCGGGTACTTCAAGGACCCGCGGATGGCGCTCGTGCAGACGCCGCAGTGGTTCGAGAACGTGCCGGACGACGACCCCCTCGGCAGCCAGGCGCCGCTGTTCTACGGTCCGATCCAGCAGTCGAAGGACGGCTGGAACGCCGCGTTCTTCTGCGGGTCGAACGCCATCCTGCGACGCGAAGCGCTCATGCAGCTCGGCATCTCGCGCTACGTGGCCGAGGTCGAGGCATCCGTGCAGCGCACCCTCGCGACCTCGCGCAAGCTCCTCGCCCGCTCCCGCGAGACCGAGACCGACCCGCGCGTGCTCGCGGCCCTCGACGACGCCGAGGCCGTGGTGGACCAGGCGCGCGAACAGGTCCGCGCCGGTGAGCCCCTCGGGGATGTCACCTACGCGTTCCAGCGGGGGATCGACGCCATCGCGTTCCGGTTCGCCGCCGCCGACCTCGAGTCGGTGCGGAACGACCTGCAGGAGCTCGCGGCGATGTCCACGGACGCCAACACCTTCGCCGGTCTCGACGACGCCGCGCTCGACGTGCTCGGTCGGCGTGAGGCCTCGCCGGTCGCCGCCATCGAGTCGATCGCCGTGCTCGCCCGTGCCCTCGACGTCAACCGCGACGACGAGGCGCAGCCGATCATGCCGCTGGCGACGATCTCGGTGACCGAGGACATGGCCACGGCGATGCGCCTGCACGGCCTCGGCTGGAAGTCGGCGTACCACGACGAGATCCTGGCGAAGGGCCTGGCCCCCGAGGACCTGCCGACGATGCTCGTGCAGCGACTCCGCTGGGCGCAGGGCACCATGCAGGTGTTCTTCCGCGAGAACCCCCTGGTGCAGAAGGGGCTGTCGTGGGGGCAGCGGCTCATGTACTTCTCGACGATGTGGAGCTACCTGTCCGGGTTCGCCGCGATCGTGTACATCGCCGCCCCGGTGCTCTGCCTGTCGTTCGGGGTCATCCCGGTGCAGGCCTACAGCGTCGACTTCTTCGCCCGGCTCATCCCGTTCCTGGTGTTCAACCAGCTGCTGTTCTGGGTGGTGGCCGCCGGCAGACCGACCTGGCGCGGGCAGCAGTACTCGCTCGCCCTGTTCCCGGTCTGGATCGAGTCGGTGACGAGCGCGTTCCAGAACGTCTACCGGGGCAGGCCGCTCGGGTTCCGCGTCACCCCGAAGGTGCGCGACGAGACCGAGCAGAAGCCTCGGTGGGACCTGGTCAAGCCGCAGCTGTACGCGATGGGTGCCCTGGTCGCCGCCCTGGTCATGATCGGCATCCGCTATCTGACCGGCCAGGCCGAGGGGATCGCGCCGCTCGTGAACACCGCGTGGGTCGTCTTCGACCTGTTCATCTTCAGCATCGTGATCCGGGCCGTCCGGTACCGGGGCCCGGCCACCCCAGCCCAGTCCGAACACGAGTCGAGCACCGCCGGAGGACCCCTGTGAGCACCGAGACCACGTTCGAGGTCGCCGCGACGCCCGACTCCCTCGACGAGGTGCAGGACCGCTTCGCCACGTGGTGGGACGGCCTGGGCATCGACGACGTGCGGCTCCGGTTCGCACTCGAGACCGCGTTGGCCGAGGTCGCCGCGAACATCGTCGAGCACACCGTCCGTGCCGACCGGGGGACCGGGCGCCGGTACACGGTGCACCTCGAGGCCACCGAGCAGGCACTGACCGCGGTGCTGACCGACAACGGGATGCCCGTCGACATCGACCTGAGCGCCGTCACCATGGCCGACGTCGAGCAGGAGAGCGGGCGCGGGTTGGCGCTCGCAATCGCCGCGCTCGACCGGTTGGAGCACCGGCACGAGCCCGGCCACAACGTCTGGACGCTTGCGTGCGACCGGTGAAGCAGCCGGTGGTCCGCGCGGTCGCCCTCCTCGTCACGATCGCCACGCTCCTGCTCGGTGGTGCGCTGCCGGCGTCCGCGGCGTCCGCGGCGTCCGTGCAGACAGCCGCCGCCGTGCAGCCGGCCGACGGGACGACGTGGTTCGGGCCCGACCTCGACTGGGCCAGTGACTCGCCCGAGGGGTACGAGGGGCGGCTCGGCGCGACCCCGTCGATGTACGGGGTCTCCGTCGACTACCCGCTCGACGGCACGGCGAAGCAGGAACTCCTCCGCTCGGCGCGTGCGGCCGCGACCCAGGGCGCGGTGCTCGTCGTGAGCCTCGAACCCGACCGCGAACTGCGGTCGCTCGACACCGCGGACACCCGTGCCGTCAACACCGTGTTCGAGGACCTGCACGACCAGTACGACACCCAGGTGCTCGTCCGGTTCGCACCGCAGATGAACGGCACGTGGGTCCGCTGGGGCCAGCAGCCGACGGAGTTCGTCCGGGCGTTCCGTGCGCTCAGTACGACCGTGCACGCGGGTACGTCGGACGCGCTCATGGTCTGGTCGCCGGGGTACGGTGCCGGCTACCCGTTCGGCGAGTCCGCCGGGCGGCTGCGGAACCTGTCCCCGATCGACGTCGCGAAGGCGGACACGAACGGCGACGGACAGCTCACCGGTGCCGACGACCCGTACGGGCCGTACTGGCCGGGCGCCGAGGCCGTCGACTGGGTCGGGCTCTCGATGTTCTCGTACGGCAAGGGCGACCCGACCGAGGCCGCAGGTCGCGCCGTGCCGCTCACCCGCAGCGGTGAGGTCGAGTCGCGGTTCGACGAGGACTGGGGCTACGACCAGCCGCAGTCGGGCACGTTCTACGACCGGTTCGCGGTGGCCGAGGACCGTCCGATGCTGCTCGACACCGGTGCCCTGTACAACCGCGAGCTGCAGGGCGACACCGAGCTCCAGGTCAAGCGGAGCTGGTGGCGGCAGGTGCTCGCCGCCGTGCAGGAGCGTCCGCTGATCCGGGGCATGACCGTGCTCGAGGCGGAGCGACGCGAGCCCGAGGCCGGCAACCGCGTGGCCGACTGGCGGCTCACCGCGGACCCGGACGTCGCGGAGGCCTTCCGCGCCGACCTCGAGCGGTCCGGCGACTTCGCCTTCGGCCCGGTCACCGATCGTGTGACCGTGCAGCAGGGCAACGCCGCGATCTCCCAGGAGTACGAGACCGGCGGCGACCAGATGGCGTGGATCGTCTGGCTGGCCGCCGGCCTGGCGGTCGTGTTCCTGCTGAGCGGGGTGTTCGGCCGGCTCCTGCCGAGCTGGCGCTACCCCGACGACGGCAAGCCCGGCCGTGACCTGCGGCTCGACCTGTTCCGCGGGTTCATCATCCTCGCCGTGGTGATCACCCACATCGAGATCGGCGGGCCGTACTCGTACCTCACGCTGCACGCCGTCGGGGCGATCACCGGCGCCGAGATGTTCGTGTTCCTGTCCGGCATGGTCCTCGGCATGACGTACCCGTTCGCCGTGAAGAAGTTCGGCGAGTGGGCGGCGGCCATCGGGGCGTGGAAGCGCGCGCGCAAGCAGTACGTCGTCACGCTCGTGGTGATCCTCGTCGTGTTCGCGCTGAGCTTCGTCCCGTTCCTGAACACCGACGCCATCACCACGTTCACCGACCGCGGCACGGGCACCGGTGGCGTCGAGGCCGAGGGCCGGGTCTACGACCTGTACCCGAACGCGATGCAGCTGCTCGCCTACCCGCCGCCCTGGTACGCGATCCGGCAGTTCCTGCTGCTCGAGATGGGGCCGTGGCCGTTCAACATCATGGGCCTGTTCGTGGTGCTGAGCCTCTTCATCCCGGCGTTGATCTGGGTGATCCGCCGCGGGTTCTGGTGGGTGGTCCTCGCCGCCAGCTGGGCGCTGTACGTGTTCCAGGCGCTCAACCCCGACTTCCGTCCGCTGAACTCCCAGTTCGAGGCGGTGTTCCCCCTGTTCACCTGGCAGGTGGTGTTCACCCACGGGCTCGTGCTCGGGTACTACCGGCGGCAGATCGTCGGCGCGCTCACCGGGCGTCTCGGCAAGGTCCTGGTCGGCATCGCCGTCGGTGGGTACGCGGCGTTCCTGGTCTACGTGTGGGCCGGCGACCACTTCGGGTTCACCCCGGTGCCGTTCCCGGCGACGATGTACGAGTCCCTGTACAACACGGCGTACCAGCGGGTGGACCTGCAGTGGGGCCGCCTGGTGGACATCGCGTTCTTCGCGGTCGTGTCCTACGCGATCCTCACCGTGTTCTGGAAGCCCATCGCCGCCGCCATCGGCTGGCTCTGGATCCCGCTCGGGCAGGCGAGCCTGTACGTGTTCGTCTGGCAGGTCTTCTTCGCCCTGGCGATCGCGTCGATCCCCGGGGTGCCGTGGGGCGACTTCTGGATCGGGTTCGTGGTGCACACGGCGCTGATCCTGCTGGCCTGGTACATGGTCCGCAAGAAGTTCCTGTTCTCCGTCATCCCGCGCTGACCGCGCGCACGGATGGTGAGCAGGAACGGTCGGGTCCGACGTGCGGACCCGACCATTCCTGCTCACGAAGCGAGGGCGGACGGACGGGAGGCCCGTGGCGGTGTCGCCACGGGCCTCCCGTCCGTCCTGCGGTCGCGTCTCAGGACGCGGGCAGCCGCTCGCGCAGGGCGCCGCGGACCGACTCCCACCCGGCCAGGCGGTCGCGGACCGCGTCGTCCTGCTCGGCGGCCAGGGCGTCCCGGTGCGCCTGTTCGAGCACCTCGTCGATGACGACCCGGCGCCCGCTGCGCGCCGACGTGATGGCCGCGTCGACCATGGTCAGGCTCATCACGTTGCCGTGCACCTCGCCGTCCGGCACCTCGCCCGAGCGGACCGCCCGGACAAAGGACGCCAGCGACCCGGCGATCTCGTGCCCGACCGACGGCGCAGCGGCAGGGGAGCCGGGGGTGCCGTCGAGGTCGCTCGACGGGTCGTGGTCGCCGTCCCAGAGCGCCGTGCCGGCCGCTCCGGAGGCACGCCAGTCGCCGTTCCACGAGGTCTCGGCACCCGGCGCGCACCACGAGCCGTCGTAGACGTAGCGGACGTCGTCCTCGAACGTGAAGACGGCTGCGGCCGCCGCGTCGCCCCGGTACCAGGACCACGACGGGTTCCACGACTCGCAGTACACCGACACGGGGTCGCGTTCGAGCACGTACCGGGCGGAGTCGAAGGCGTGGATGGCCATGTCGAGCAGCAGGACGTCGTCCATCTCCTCGCGGAACCCACCGAAGTGCGGCGCCTTCGCGAACCGGGTGCTCAGCCCGCCCACGGCACCGAGGTCGCGGACGTGCTGCCGGAACGCGACGAGCTGGTCGTTGTAGCGGCGGGACTGCGACACCATGAACAGCTTGCCCGTGGCCTCGGCGGCGGCGGCGAGCGACAGCGCCTCGGCGACGGTCTGCGCTGCCGGCTTCTCGCCGAGCACGGGGAGCCCGGCACGGAGCGCCTGCAGCGTGACCGGGTGGTGCGCGACCGGCACGGTGATGTCGAGGACGGCCTCGGCGCCGGTCTCGGCGGCCAGCACGGTCAGGTCCGTGCCGACCGGGATCGACGGGTCGCCGGCGTGCTCGGCCCCGGCGCGCGCGGCGTCGAGGTCGAGGTCGACGATGCCGACCAGCTCGACCTCGGGGTCGGCGGCGACGGTGGCGAGCCAGGCCCGCCCCATCCCGCCGGCGCCGACCTGCAGGACGCGAAGCGGGCTCACGCCTGCGCCCCGTTGCGCTCGGCCACGGGCTCGGCGGCTGCCGGCTCGGCGGTCTCGGGCTCGGCGTCGTCGAACGGGCCGCGGTAGTGCTGCCCGTCGAAGTACTCGCCCAGGTCGTAGCGGCGGAGCGTCGGGATCTCCCGCTCGCGCTCGGGCCGGGCCCACTCGGCGCCGTTCGCGATCACGCGGCGGACGTCCGGGTGGTGGTAGACGGGGAAGTCCTGGTCACCGGGGGAGAAGTAGAAGATCTTCCCGAGGCCGCGGCGGTACGTCATGCCGCTCCGGAACACCTCGCCGCCGGTGAAGCCCGAGATGAACACGAGCTCGTCGGGGGTCGGGACGTCGAAGTACTCGCCGTACATCTCCTGCTCGGGGATGACGATCGGGTTCGGCACACCGCGGGTGATCGGGTGCTGCGGGTTGACGGTCCAGACGAGTTCCTGATCGTGCTCGCTGCGCCAGCGGAGGGTGCAGGTGGTGCCCATCAGCTTGCCGAAGATCTTCGACCAGTGGCCGGAGTGCAGGACGAGCAGCCCCATGCCGGAGAGCACGTGCTTGTGCACCCGGTCGACCACGGCGTCGTCGACGTCCTGGTGTGCGGCGTGCCCCCACCAGGTGAGGACGTCGGTGTTCGCGAGGACCTCGTCGGTGAGGCCGTGCTCGGGCTCCTGCATGGTGGCGGTCCGGACGACGGCCTCGGGCAGGTGCTCGCGGATGCCGTCCGCGATCGCGCCGTGCATGCCGTCGGGGTACCGCTCGGCGACGTGCTGCTCGACCTGTTCATGGACGTTCTCGCCCCAGACGGTGATGCGGAGCGGGGTGGTGGTCATGGTGTGTGCCTTTCGGGGGATGCGTGGCGGCGTCGGTCCGGTGCCGTCACTTGACGGCACCGCCGAGGGCACCAGCGGAGATGTACTTCTGCGCGAAGATGAGCAGGACAGCAGCGGGCAGGGACGCCAGCACCGAGGTCGCCATGACGGGCCCCCAGTCGGTGACGTTCGACCCGATGTAGTTGTAGATGCCGAGCGTGATCGGTCGGACCGCGGTCGTCGACGTCAGGGTCAGTGCGATGAGGAAGTCGCCCCACGCGCCGAGGAAGGTGAAGAGCGCCGCGGTGACGATGGCGTTCCGGCTGATCGGCACGACGATCGACACGAACGCCCGGAAGTCGCTGGCGCCGTCGACGAGTGCCGCCTCGACCAGGCTCGGTGGGATCGACTCCATGAACGCCCGCATGAGCAGGATCGCGAAGGGCACCTGGACCGCGCTGTCCGCCAGGATCAGGCCGACGTAACTGTTGAGCAGCCCGATGTTGTTGAACAGCGTGTACAGCGCGTTCGCGATGACGATCGCCGGGATCATCTGCGTGATCAGCAGCACGAGCAGGAACACCCGGCCGCCGCGCATCCGGAACCGTGCGAGCCCGTACGCGGCGGGTGTCGCGATGGCCAGCGTCAGCAGGACGGTCCCGAGCCCGATGATCATGCTCGACACGAAGTTCTGCCCCTGCTGGGCGAACGCGGCCTGGTACCCGGCGAAGGTGGGGGAGAACGGGAACCACGTCGCCGTGGCGGCCCCGGACGTCGCCTGCAGGCTGGTGTTCACCATCCAGTAGACGGGGAACACCATGATCGCGAGGAACACGCAGCCGAGGATCGTGAACGGGATGCCCTTGGCGGAACCGCGTTGCCGGGGAGCACGGGCGCTCTTGGTCGTGATCGCGCGGGTGGCGGTGACGGTCTGGTTCGCGAGTCCGACGCTCATTCGTCGACCGCCTTCCGTGAGATCGCGATGTAGACCATCGCGAAGACGAACGAGACGACGATCAGCACGTTGCTGACCGCGGCTCCGATGCCGAACTGGAAGTTGATGAACGACTGGTGGTAGGCGTTCGTGGCCAGGGTCTGGGTCGAGTTCGCCGGGCCGCCGCCGGTCAGGCCGAGGATGATGTCCACGACCTTCAACGTGTAGACGACCCCGAGCACGATCACGACGCTGACCACCGATCGGATGCTCGGCCACGTGATGTACCAGAACGCCTTGAACCCGGTGGCGCCGTCGAGCGAGCCGGCCTCGTAGAGCTCCGGGGGCACGGACTGCAGACCGCTGTACAGGATCGTCGTGTTGAACGGGATGCCGAGCCAGACGTTGACGCCGATCACGGCGATGAGCGCCAGGCTCGGGCTGACCAGCCACGGCACGGGGGCGATGCCCACCACGCCGAGGAGCTGGTTGAGCGCGCCGCTGTCCTGGTCGAGCAGCCACTTCCACACCGCGCTGGACGCGATGAGCGGCAGCAGCCACGGCAGGAGCAGGAGCCCCCGCAGGAAGCCCGACAGCGGGAAGTGCCGGCGGAAGAACAGCGCCAGGCTCAGCCCGATGACGAACTGCAGGATGATCGAGCCCGCCGTGAACAGCGCGGTGTTCACGAGGCTCGTCGTGAAGACCGAGCTCTGGAACACCGAGACGTAGTTGGCGAGTCCCACCCAGGGGGCCTCGCCGGTGAAGAAGGTCGCCGTCGTGTAGTCCTGGAAGGACATGACGATGTTCTTCACCACCGGGTAGCCGAAGAAGACGGCCACGAAGACCGCCGCTGGCACCACGAAGAGCCATCGGGTCACGCCGGATCGGAACCGGGCTCGTCGTTGCCCGGGTCGGGGTGTCGTCACGGGCGGGATCGTCCGTGGTCGTGTCTGTGTCGAGGCGCTCACGCCGGGGTCCTTTCCTCGTCGCCGAAGGGAGCCGACCGGTCGGCCGGCTCCCCGTGGACTACTGCTCTTGGGACTGCGCCTGCTTGAGCGCTGCCTCGGGGCTGGCCTTGCCGGTGAGGGCGAGCTGGACGGCGGTGTAGATCTTCGTGGCGGCCTTGGGCCAGTCGGGCCCGAGCTCACCGGTGCGCGCGCGGGCGGTCTGGACGGTGGTGACGAAGGACGCGACCTGCGGGTGGTCCTTCGCCCACGCGGCGCCGGCCTCGAGGTTCGTCGGCACGTTGCCGCTCACCTCGGACAGGGCCTTCTGCATCTTCTGCGTGTGCAGGCAGCCGACGAACTTGCCGGCGAGCTGCATCTTGTCCTTGTCGCCGGTCTGCGGGACGGTGAAGGCCTCGCCGCCGAGCGGTGCGACCGTGGCCTCGCCGGTGCGTGTCGGGATCGGCACGCTGTCGAACTCGAGGCTCTTCTTCTCGTTGAGCGCCGGGAGCTGCCAGGGGCCGTTGATCATCATCGCGGCCTTGCCGGCCAGGAACTGGTTGTTGACGTCGGCCTGGGCCCAGTTGATCGAGCTCTTGGACATCGAGCCGTCGTCCTGCAGGTCCTCGACGAGCTGCAGGGCCTGGGTGGCGTCCGCGGTGGCGATGTTCTTCTCGTCACCACCGTTCGACCAGAAGAAGGGCAGGAACTGCCAGGTGCCCTCGTACGTATTGATGTTGCTCATCGCGAAGCCGTAGGTCGAACCCTTGGTGAGCTTCTTCGCGGCGGCCTTGAGCTCGTCCCACGTCTTGGGCGGCTGGACACCGGCGTCCGAAAGCAGCTTCTTGTTGTAGTAGAGCGCGATGGAGTTCGTGTTCGACTGCAGGCCGTAGAGCTTGCCCTTGTAGGTGCTCGCCGCCTTCACGCCGGGGACGTCGCCGTCGGCGTCGAGCCCGTAGGCCGACAGGTCGGAGAGGGCACCCGACGAGGCGATCTGCTGCACGTCGGGGTTGTCGAGCATGAGGACGTCGGGCAACGTCTTCGACGACGCCTGCTGCAGCACCTTCGAGATCAGGCCGGCGCCGGCGACGTGGTTGATCGTGACCGTCGCGCCGACCTCCTTCGCGCACTGCTTGTAGACCGGGTTGTAGTTCGCGTCGTAGTAGTCCTCGATCGTCAGGGCCTTGCTGCCGCCCGACGAGGCCGATCCGGAGCCGGAGCACCCGGACAGGACCAGGGGGACCGTGGCGAGCACGGCGACGGCGCCGACGAGGGCGCGGGTCCGGCGCGACTGGGAGGGGAATCTTTGCTTCATTGCAGAGCTCTTCTCTTGACGGATGCTGGGACAGGCACGCATCGACGAGGCCGCTGACGTCATCGTCGCTGTGCTCCTGGGGCGAGAAGCTAACAGATAAGCGCTTCACCTGTAAAGCGCTTTTCTGACTTGACGAGCGCTAGGATCAGCGGCATGGCCACGATGCAGCAGGTCGCCGATCGGGCGGGGGTCTCGATCGCCACCGTGTCCTTCGTGGTGAACGGGACGAAGTACGTGACCCCCGGAACCACGGCGCGGGTGCGGACCGCGATGCGCGAGCTGAAGTTCCGCGGCAACGTCGTCGCCCGTGCGCTCGCGAGCCGGCGGACCCGGATCATCGCACTGCTGTTCCCGACCACCGGGAACCGCTTCAGCCCGACCACCTCGCAGTTCTTCATGAGCGCGGCGGAGCGTGCGTCCGAGCGGGGGTACCACCTCGTGCTCTGGCCCGTGGACCCCGCGGGAGACGACCTCGACGACCTCGTGTCCGGCGGGCTCGTGGACGGCGTCATCCTGATGGAGGTGCGGATGGACGACCCTCGCGTCGCCGTCCTCACCGACCTCGACGTGCCGTTCACCCTGATCGGCCGGACCCGCGACAGCAGCGGGCTGCCCTTCGTCGACATCGACTTCGAGACGACGATCGAGGACAGCCTCGACCACCTCCAAACCCTCGGGCACCGGCGGTTCGGACTCGTCCTCGAGGACCTCGAGGGCACCCCGATGGCCGGCTACGCACCGCACCTGCGCGTCGAGTCGACGTTCCGGCACGCGATGGACGAGCGCGGACTGACCGGGACGATCGTCACGGCGGGGCCCGGGAGTGACGGCGGGCGGCAGGCCACGAGCGACCTGCTCGCGGCGGACCCCGACGTCACCGCCGTGCTCGTGATGAAGGACGACTCGTCCGCCGGCGTCCTGGTCGGGCTCTACACCGCCGGGCGGCGGGTCCCCGAGGACGTCTCGGTGCTCAGTATCGCGTCGTCCGAGGCGAACGCCGACCAGCACTACCCGCGGCTGTCGACGATGGTCGCTCCCGGCCCGGAGCTCGGTGTGCGGGCGGCCGACGCCCTCATCGAGCAGCTCGATGGCACCTCCGAGGACCTGCCGCACTTCCTGCTGCCGTGCACGCTGCGGATCGCCGAGTCCACGGCCCCCGCCCCCGCCTGACCCCCTGCCGGCCTGGAGGCACGGGGCGGCCCCATCTGCGAAAGCGACAGATCTCCGCCAACGGTTCGCGGCACACTGTCGCTTTCGCGGGGACTGACGGGTTCGGCCGCGCGGGTTCTGTCGCTTTCGCGACCCCCTACCGGCCTGGAGGCGCGGGGCGGCCCCGCCACGCGCCTCCAGGCCGCCGCCCCGCGGTCCCACGCCCCCACCCGCGAAAGCGACAGATCCGGGCGGACGTTCCGCGGCAGGGTGTCGCTTTCGCGACAGCAACCGCGCAGGCGCGCAGGCGCCCCGCCGCCGCCCTGGCGGACAGCCCAGGCTCCGCCTGGTTGTGTGGATGCACAGGTTCGCAGCACCACACGTCGAGGAGGACGGATGGCAATCGACCGGAGGACGTTCATGCTCGGGGGAGCGGGGGTGCTGCTGCTCGCCGGCTGCTCCACCCGACCCGAGCGCACGCGGGTCGAGGACTGGCCCACCGAACCGCCCGAGGGCGAGGCGACGATCAGCTGGTGGGCCGGCCAGGTCGCCTCGAAGGACGGCGGTGACCTGCGCCGCCGGCTCATCGCGGAGTTCCAGAAGGAGCACCCGAACATCCGCGTCCGGATCGTCAGCGCCCCGAGCGACACGGACACGAACCGCACCAGCCTGACGACCCAGATCGCGGCCGGCAGCAGCACGCCGGACGTCTACCTCGGTGACGTCGCCTGGCCCGGGCAGTTCGCGAAGAACAAGCTCGCAACCCCCGTGAACCAGCTCGTCGGCGAGGACTTCTTCGACCAGTTCCCCGAGGGGCTCCGGCTCGCGGCGAGTGTCGACGGCACGTACTACATGTTCCCGCTCTACATCGACGAGTCGTTCTTCCTGTACCGGAAGGACCTGCTCGCGAAGCACTCCCTGCAGGTGCCGGGGTCGTGGGAGGAAGTGCGCGAGACCGCCGCGAAGCTCGTGGACACCGGCGACGTGTCGTACGGGTTCGCGTTCCAGGGCGACGTGTACGAGGGACTGACCTGCAACGTCACCGAGTTCGTCGCCGACGCCGGCGGGTCACTGCTCAACGACGACCTCACGAAGCCGGAGACGACGAGTTCCGAGACCAAGCGGGCGTTCGAGTTCATGCGCTCGCTGATCACCGAGGGGGCGTCGCCACGGGCCACCCTGACGTACCAGGAGCAGGACACCAACGACGCCTTCTCCGGCGGCCGCGCAGCGTTCCTCCGCAACTGGTCGTACGCCTGGGGGATCGCGAACGGCCCGGACAGCCAGGTCGCCGGCAAGGTGGGGCTCGCCGCCCGGCCGACGTTCGACGGCATGGACGAGCACCACTCGACGATCGGTGGGTGGGGGAACTACATCAACCCGCACACCCAGGAACCCGCGGCGGCACTGACCTTCGCGCGCTGGATGTCGAGCGAGACCGCGCAGCAGTTCCTGACCCGCGAGGGCGGGGTCCTGCCGGCCCGAAGCGCCTCGCTCGTGAGCGAGGACGCGAAGCGGCAGGAGCGCCCGACCTACGACACGGCGGCGGGCATCACGCTCGTGCCCCGCCCGACCTCGACCGCTTACTACCCGAAGGTCTCGCAGGGCGTCTACCAGAACGGCAACAGCATCCTCGGCGGGCAGGCGTCCGTCGACGGTGGCACCAGCGCGATGGCCTCCGCCATCTCGCTCGCCCTGCAGGGAGCAGCGCTGTGAGCGCCGGCACGGCGACACGACCGGCACGGCCTGGAGGCACGGGTCGCGTCGATCCGCCGCCCCGGCCGACGGGGCGGTCGCGTCTCGACCGCATCCGCTCGCGGGGCGCGTGGGGCTTCGCGGCACCGGCGCTCCTGGTGGTCGCGGCGGTGACGATCTTCCCGGTCGTGTACTCGGTGGTCCTGAGCTTCGCGGACGTCGAGGTCGGCTACGAGGGCTTCACGATCCAGTCGTTCGGGTTCGACAACTACGCGGCCCTGCTGCAGAGCGCCGACTGGTACCGGGCGCTCGGTTTCACGGTGCTCTACACGGTGGTGACGGTGTCGGTCGAGCTGGTGCTCGGCATGCTCGTCGCGCTGGTGCTCGAGCGGCTCGGGGCCACCCGCGGCTGGATGCTCGCGCTCATGCTCATCCCGTGGTCGCTCGTGACCATCGTCAACGCGCAGCTGTGGAAGTACATCTACGACAGCACCTACGGCGTCGCGACGTGGTTCTTCGGCCTGTTCGGGGACGCCCCGGTGATCCTCGGCGAACCGGTGCCCGCGATCACCGGGCTGATGGTCGCGGACATCTGGAAGACGACGCCGTTCGTCGCGATCATCCTGCTCGCCGGGCTCGTGCAGATCTCCGAGGACCACTACGAGGCCGCCGAGCTCGACGGTGCGAGCACCTGGCAGACGTTCTGGCGCGTGGTGCTGCCGCAGCTCACGCCGACCCTGACGATCGCGGTGCTGTTCCGCATCCTGCAGGCGTTCGGGGTGTTCGACCTGCCGTTCGTGCTGACGAACGGCGGCCCGGGCACCGCCACCCAGTCGCTCGCGATCATGGGCTACAAGGTGCTCTTCCAGGACATCAACATCGGACCGGGCGCGGCGATCGCGACCTCCACCGCGGTCATCGTCGCGGCGGGGTGTCTGCTGTTCCTCCGGGCGTTCCGGAACCAGGCGAAGGGAGGGGACGACTGATGCCCCGTCAACGTGTGCGCAAGGGTTGGCGCAAGTGGGTCAACACCGTCAACGTCAGCGGTGTCGTCATCGCGGTGCTCACCGCACTGCCGCTCTACTGGCTCGTCACGACGTCGCTCAAGCCGGCGTCCGAGATCGGGCAGTCGCCGCCCACCGTCTGGCCGCAGTCGTTCACCTTCGACAACTTCGTGGTGGCCTTCCGCGACAACGCGCTCGGCCAGTACATGGTGAACAGCGTCATCGTGTCGGTGTCGACCACGGTGATCGTGCTCGCGCTGGCGTTCCTCGCCGGGTACGCCCTGGCCGGCCGGTTCATCCGGGGGCGCACGGCGATCATGACCTCGCTGCTCATGCTGTCGGTGTTCCCGGCGATCGCGGTGCTGACGCCGCTGTACCTGCTCGAGCGCAACCTCGGGCTGCTCAACTCGTACCCGGGTCTGATCGTGCCGTACGTGGCGTTCAACCTGCCGTTCGCCATCTGGATCATGCGGAACTACCTGCAGGGGATCCCGTCGACGATCGAGGAGGCGTCCGAGATCGACGGGGCCGGGGCCTGGCGGACCGTGCTGTCGGTGATCCTGCCGATGGCGAAGCCGAGCCTGTTCACGGTCGGCGTCTTCACCTTCACGGCCTCGTGGAGCGAGTTCCTGATGGCCCTGACGTTCAACAGCGAGAACTCGTTCCGGACGATCCCGGTCGGCATCGCGCTCTTCGGGACGCAGTTCACGGTGCCGTTCGCGCAGATCTTCGCCGCGAGCGTCGCTGCGACGGTGCCGATCGTCATCCTGGTGCTGGTGTTCCGCCGCTCGATCGTGTCTGGTCTGACCTCCGGAGCCGTCAAGGGGTGACGGGAGTCCGGCATGCGGAGATAGGTAGAGAACTTACCTAGCTGCGCATGATGGACATTCGTCCGAGCGTCGTCCTGACCGCCCGTACCCTGCCGTCAGGGGCTCGGTGCGCCGAGATCGACGGCGGCGACGATGCGGTCGATGATCCGCACGAACCTGGCCCGCTCCCGTTCCGAGAAGGAGGCCATCAGGTCGTGCAGGTGCTTGTTCGTGCCGTCCATCGCGCGCGCGTAGTCGCGGCGGGCAGCATCGGTCAGCTCGATGTACCGGCTGCGGCCGTCGTCGGGGTTCGGGACACGACTGATGTGTCCGCTGTGCTCGAGGCGGTCCACCATGCCGGTGACCGCCGGGCCGGTGAGCCCCAGGTGCTTCGACAGGTCCTTCACGCGCACCGTCCGGCCCGCCTCCTCGGCGCGCGAGACGAACTGCAGCAGCGTCAGGTCGCCGCCGGAGACGCCGAGCTCGTCGCGCAGTCGACCGCGCAGTTCGGAGACCGCGGCCTCGAGCCGGGTCAGCGCCGCGTCCAGGTCGACATCGCTCACGACAATGCCCCCTTCGCACGGGTCTCGTCCGGGTCACGATACGCCGCAGTCACCGCACCAGCGTATCCACATAACGCGGAGCGTGGAACGGTGCGGGTGACGGCATCGGGAGCGGGGCACCGTGGCTGACCCCGTCCCGACTCCACCGTCCGCTGCACCCGCCGGGGAACCGGTCCGTTTCGAGGTCTCCGGCGGGGACCCCGACGCGGCCGAGCGCGACCTCGCCGCCGTCCACGGCGCCGATCGGTGGTCCGTGCGGCGTATCGACGAGGACTTCTCGTACCGGTACACGGCCGTCGGCGACTCCGACGTGAGCATCCGGCGTTCGCAGCTCCGCGGTGCCGTGCGCGGCTCGGTCCCCGTGGGCGCCGACTACGTGGTGACGTGGATCACCAGCGGGACCGCGCACCTGGACTCCGGGCGCGTCCGGATGGAGTTGCGCCGGGACGTCCCCGTGCTCCTGCCGCCCGAGGACGACTTCGAGTTCACGGCCGAGGACCACGACCAGCGACTGGTGCACTTCGGGCGGGAGTACGTGCACCGCGTCGCGTTCGAGCACCTGGAGGTCGAAGCGGCACCACTGCGGTTCGACCCGACCCGCATGCCGGAACCGGAGACCGCCGAGCGCTGGCAGGGGGCGCTCGTGGCGCTGTCCCGGGCCCTGCGCGCCGAGGGCCCCGACTCGGACGCGTGGCACGCGGCCAAGCGGTCGGCGGCCACCGCGTTCCTGGACACCTTCCCGCCGCAGGCCGACGACCTGCCCGCGGTGCTCGGCCTGCCCCGGAACGCCCGACTGCGCGCCGCGGTGGAGTACATCCACGCGCACGCCGCCGAGCCGGTCACGGTCCAGGAGCTGTCCGAGGTCGCCGGCCTGAGCGTGCGGTCGGTGCAGGAGTCGTTCCGCCGGGTCTTCGACGTGTCGCCGCTGACCTACCTGCGCGAGGTCCGGCTCGACCGGGTGCGCGGCGAACTGCTCGAGCTCGACCCGCAGGCCGGGGTCGTCGGCGACGTCGCCCGACGATGGGGGTTCGCCCACCTCGGCCGGTTCTCGGCGGCCTACGCGGCCCGGTTCGGCGAGTACCCGAAGCAGACCCTGCGCCGCTGACGGCGGCGGGTGCTCAGCGGCCGGACGCCGGCCTCGGCGCGGGGCCCGTGCTCGCCCGGACCCGCAGGGTCGTGGGGAGCCGGACGTGGTCCGTCGTCGGTTCGCCACGGAGCATCGTCAGGAGCATCTGCACGGCGTGCGACCCGAGTTCGGCGAGCGGCTGCGACACCGTGGTGAGCGGCGGGGTCGTGGTGGACGCCTGCGGCACGTCGTCGAAGCCCACGACGGAGAGATCCTGGGGGACGCGGAGCCCGACCTCGGCCGCGGCGCGGAGCACCCCGATCGCCGACGAGTCGTTCGCGGCGAACACCGCGGTGGGGCGGTCGGCGAGGGTCAGGAGCTCGTGGGCGACGGCCGCGGACTGGTCCTCCTGGTAACCGCCGTCACGCAGCAGGCGCTCGTCGACCGTGATGTCCGCGGCCGCCAGGGCCGAGCGGTACCCGGCCGCGCGCAGCTGGGCGGAGGCCAGGTCGGCGCGTCCCTGCAGATGCGCGATGCGGGTGTGCCCGAGTGACAGCAAGTGTTGGACGGCCTGCACGGCTCCGGCCTCGTTGTCGGCGTCGACGGTGGCGTGCCCCTCCGGCCCGGTGTGCGGGTCGATCGCCACGACGGGGATCGACGAGCTCGACAGTGCCGTGGTCGGGGTGACGACGATCGCGCCGTCGATCAGGGTGCCGGACAGGCGGGACAGCGACCGGCGCTCCCACCCGGGTCGGTCGGCGCCGGTCATCAGGCCGGCGTAGGCGAGAAGCTCGTAACCGGTGCCGGTGGCCGCCCGCGAGATGCCGCGGAGCAGCTCGGTGGAGAACGGCTCGAACTCGGGCACCAGGATGCCGACGACCCCGGTCCGCGAACTCCGCAGGCTCCGGGCGACCAGCGAGGTCTCGTACCCCAGATCATCGACCACCTGCTGCACGCGGAGCATCGTGGCGGGTGCGACCCCGTCGCGCTGGTTGATCACCTTGGACACCGTCGGGATCGAGACCCCGGCCACCCGCGCCACGTCGCCGATCGTCACCCGGCCGGCACCGGGACGCGCGCCGAGTGCCGAGTCCATGTGCACACCGTACCGCTGCGGCACCATGCCATCGGTAAAGAAAACGTTATCGATATCGATTGACATGGGCGTGGAGCAGCAGGCATGCTCTCCGCAGCGGCAGTCGATGTCGCGCATGTCAACGACGACACTTCAGGAGTTCCACGATGACGAGGAAGATCCGTGCCGCGGCAGCCATCGCGCTGATCGGGGCCACAGCACTGGTGGCCAGTGGGTGCTCGGCGGGCAGCGATGCCTCCGAGGACGGCGGGAAGGTCACGATGACCTTCTGGCACAACTCGACCACCGGACCGGGCAAGGCCTACTGGGCCTCGACGGTCAAGGCGTTCGAGGAGAAGTACCCGAACGTCACCATCAAGACCCAGGCGATCCAGAACGAGGACCTGGACGGCAAGCTCCAGACCGCCCTCAACTCCGGCGACGCCCCCGACGTGTTCCTGCAGCGCGGCGGCGGCAAGATGGACGCGATGATCGCTGCCGGGCAGCTCATGGACATCTCCGACTCCATCAGCGCCGACGCGAAGAAGTCCATCAGCGCGGGCACGTTCGCCGGGTACGAGAAGGACGGCAAGACCTACGCCATGCCGGGCGCGGTGCTCCCCGAGGGCATCTGGTACTCGAAGGACCTGTTCAAGGAAGCCGGCATCGAGGGCACGCCCACGACCATGGACGAGCTGAACGACGCGATCACGAAGCTCAAGGCCAAGGACATCGACCCGGTCGCCGTCGGCGCGAAGGACGCCTGGCCGGCCGCCCACTGGTACTACAACTTCGCGCTCCGCGAGTGCAGCCAGAAGACGCTCGAGGACGCGGCGAAGTCCCTGAAGTTCGACAACGCCTGCTGGACGAAGGCCGGCGAGCAGCTCGAGGACTTCAACGCCACCAAGCCCTTCAACAACGGCTTCCTGACCACCGCGGCGCAGCAGGGAGCCGGCAGCTCCGCCGGTCTCCTCGCCAACCACAAGGCAGCCATGGAGCTCATGGGTGCGTGGGACCCGGGCGTGATCGCGTCGCTGACGCCGGACGCCAAGCCGCTGCCCGACCTCGGCTGGTTCCCGTTCCCCGCGACCGACGGTGGCAAGGGTGACCCGAAGTCGATGATGGGTGGTGTCGACGGCAACTCCTGCTCCGCACAGGCCCCGAAGAAGGCGTGCACCGACTTCCTGAACTTCATCGTGCAGAAGGACAACCAGGAGGCCTACTACAAGGCCTTCAACGCCATCCCGGTCAACAAGGAGGCCCAGTCGGTCGTCGACTCGGACTACCTGAAGTCGGCCCTGGCCGCCTACCAGGACGCCCCGTTCGTCTCGCAGTACCTCGACACCCTGTACGGCCAGAACGTCGGCAACGCGCTGAACACCAGCGTCGTCGACCTGCTCGCCGGCAAGGGCGACGCGAAGGACATCGTCGAGACCACCAACCAGGCTGCGGCCAAGGGCTGAGCATGACCCTCGACACCTCGCTCGGTACGACTCCGGCCACCGGGTCGGACACGGCCGCGGGGACGTCCCCGGCGGGGAGCGGTTCGCCGCTCCCCGCCGGTCGGCGGACCAAGCGCCGCATCGCGGACTGGCGGAAGCGCGTCGAGATCGCGGTCCTCGCCGGACCCGCGGTCATCGTCTTCGTCACGTTCGTGATCCTGCCCGTGGCGCTCGCCGCCTACTACGGGTTCTTCAAGTGGCAGGGCTACGGCCCGCCCACCGACTTCGTCGGACTGCAGAACTACCTGATCATCTTCCAGGACAAGGCGTTCCACGCGGTCCTGATGCACAACGGCTTCATCGTCGTGCTCTCGCTGGTGCTGCAGGGGCCGATCGCGATCGTGCTCGCACTGCTGCTCAACCAGAAGATGCACGGCCGCGGGCTCGTCCGCGTGCTCGTCTTCGTGCCGTACGTCATCTCCGAGGTGATCGTCGGCACCGGGTGGAGCCTGATGCTCCAGTCGAACGGCGCCGTGAACGACCTGTTCCAGAGCATCGGCCTGGGCGGACTCCGTGCGGACTGGCTGTCGAACCCCGACATCGCCATCTGGACGCTGCTCGTGATCATCTCGTGGAAGTACATCGGCTTCGCGGTGATCCTGTTCCTCGCCGGCCTGCAGAGCATCCCCGAGGAGCTGTTCGAGGCGGCCGCCATCGACGGCGCCGGCTACTGGCAGATCCAGCGGCGCATCACCCTGCCGCTCCTCGGCCCGACCATCCGCATCTGGGCGTTCCTGTCGATCATCGGCTCGCTGCAGCTGTTCGACCTCGTCTACATCATCTGGGGCCAGTACATCGCGTCCACCGCGGGCACCTCGACGATGGCGACGTACATGGTCGCCAACGGCCGGACCTCGGGCAACTTCGGCTTCGGCAGCGCCGTCGCGGTCGTGATGTTCGTGATCTCGCTCGTGGTCGCCCTGATCTACCAGCGCTTCGTGCTCCGCCGCGACACCGCGGGTGCACTCACCGAGAGGAAGAACTGATGGCCACCACGAGCATCGTCGCCCCCGGGCGCCGGGCCGTGCGGGAGCGCCGGTCCAGTGCCGCGATCGGACGCGCGAACCCGCTGACCTACGTCGTCGCGATCCTGTTCGTCGCCGCCAACCTGGCACCCGTGCTCTACATCGTGCTGGGCGGCTTCCGGACCAACTCGCAGATCACCACGAGCCCCGCCGGACTGCCGGCACCGTTCGAGTTCGGCAACTACGGTTCCGTGCTGTCGAGCGGCATCTTCTGGCAGCAGCTCGGCAACTCCACGATCAGCGCCGTCACCACCACCCTCGGGGTCGTCGTGCTCGGGCTGATGGTGAGCTTCGTGCTCGCCCGCTACCGGTTCGCCGGCCGCGGGGCGCTCTACGCCCTGTTCGCCGCGGGCCTGATGTTCCCGATCACCGTCGCGATCACCCCGCTCTACCTGCTCGTCAAGGACCTCGGCCTGACGAACAGCCTGGCCGGCGTGATCCTGCCGCAGATCGCGTTCGCGCTGCCGACCACCGTCATCATCCTGGTGCCGTTCCTGCGGGCGATCCCCGACGAGCTCGAGGAGGCCGCGTCCATCGACGGAGCGAGCCGTCTCGGGTTCTTCTTCCGGATGGTCGTGCCGCTGTCGCTGCCCGGCGTCGTCACGGTCGGCATCCTGGCGTTCATCGCGAGCTGGAACAGCTACATCCTGCCGCTGTTCATCCTGAACAACGAGGCCGCGTACACGCTGCCGCTCGGGGTCCAGTCGTTCTCGTCGCAGTACTCCGTCGACACCGCCAAGGTGCTCGCGTTCACCTCGATGTCGATGATCCCGGCGCTCGTGTTCTTCACGATCTTCCAGCGTCGCATCGTCGGCGGCCTGACCGGGGCGGTGAAGGGGTGACCGCGACCGACGCGACGCGGACCGCCGGACGCGACCCGCGCCTCCAGGCCGACAGCACGACGGACGCGACGGACGCGACGACCGCGACGGACGCAGTCGCGACGGACGCGACCGCGACCGACGCGACCGCGACCACCGCCGGACCCCGCGCCGACGCCCTGCTCGCCGTGATGACCCTCGACGAGAAGGTCGCCCAGCTCGTCGGCTACTGGCTCGACCAGAACGGCGTCGTCGCCCCCATGCAGGGCGAGATGGCGGCCGTGCAGCAGGGCAGCACCCTGGCGGACATCACGCGCGACGGCATCGGGCAGTTCACCCGCGTCTACGGCACCCGCCCCGTCGAACCCGACGAGCGTGCCGCCTGGCTCTGGGCCGAACAGCGCCGCCTGCAGCGCGAGACCCGGCTCGGGATCCCCGCGCTCGTCCACGAGGAGTGCCTGACCGGCCTCGCCGCGTGGAAGGCCGCGACGTTCCCGACCCCGCTGGCGTGGGGCGCGTCGTTCGACCCGGAGCTCGTCGAGCAGGTCGGCGCCGCGATCGGTGCGTCGATGCGGCAGCTCGGCGTCCACCAGGGCCTCGCGCCGGTCCTCGACGTCATCCGCGACCCGCGTTGGGGGCGGGTCGACGAGTGCATCGCCGAGGACCCCTACCTGGTCGGCACCGTCGGCACCGCGTACGTGCGTGGGCTGCAGTCGGCCGGGGTCGACGCGACCCTGAAGCACTTCCTCGGGTACTCGGCGTCGCAGGCGGGGCGAAACCACGCTCCCGTGCACGCCGGGGCCCGCGAGGTCGCCGACGTCTACCTGCCGCCGTTCGAGATGGCGCTGCGCGACGGCGGCGCCCGGAGCGTCATGAACTCGTACGCCGAGATCGACGGCGTGCCCGTCGCGGCGAACGGCGAGCTGCTCACCGACCTGCTCCGCGACCGGCTCGGCTTCGACGGCACGGTCGTCGCGGACTACTTCTCGGTGGCGTTCCTCGAGGTCATGCACGGCATCGCCGCCGACCGTGGCGAGGCCGCGGCGCTGGCGCTCGAGGCCGGCATCGACGTCGAGCTCCCGACCGGTGACGCGTACCTCGCGCCGCTGGTCGAGCGGGTCCGCAGCGGGCAGGTGGACGAGGCGCTCGTCGACCGTGCCGTGCTCCGGGTGCTCCGGCAGAAGGAGCGGCTCGGCCTGCTCGAACCGGACGCGTTCGCCGAGGACGCCCCCACCGGGATCGACCTCGACACCCCGCTGCACCAGGCGCTCGCACGGCAGCTGGCTGCGAAGTCGCTCGTGCTGCTGTCGAACGACAGCGGCACCGCCGACAGCACCACCCCCGTCCTCCCGCTCGCACCGGGCGCCTCGGTCGCGGTCATCGGCCCGAACGCCGACCGCGCCGAGGCCCTGCAGGGCTGCTACTCGTTCGCCAACCACGTGCTCGCCTCGCACCCCGACCTGCCGCTCGGCTTCGCGATCCCGACCGTCCGCGAAGCCGTCGTCCGGGCCCTCGGCCCGGCGGCGGTCCGCTTCGCCGCGGGCTGCGCCGTCACGGGCGACGACCGGGCCGGTTTCGCCGACGCGGTCGCCGTGGCGTCCGCCTCGGACGTCGCGGTGGTCGTCGTCGGCGACCAGGCCGGACTCTTCGGCCGCGGCACGGTCGGCGAGGGCAACGACACCGAGTCGCTCGACCTGCCCGGTGTGCAGCGCGAGCTGGTCGAGGCGGTCGTCGCGACCGGCACCCCCACCGTGATGGTGCTGCTCAGCGGCCGTCCGTACGCGATCGGCTGGGCGCTCGACGGCGACCAGCCGCGTCCGGCCGCGGTCGTGCAGGCGTTCTTCCCGGGCGAGGGCGGCGGGTTGGCGATCGCCGACATGCTGACCGGCGCCGCCTCGCCCTCCGGCCGCCTGCCGCTGTCCCTGCCCCGGTCCGCCGGTGCGCAGCCGTTCACCTACCTGCACCCGCGGCTCGGCGGCCCGTCCGACGTCACGGCCGCTGACTCGACGCCGGTGCGGCCGTTCGGCTTCGGCCTGGGCTACACCGACTTCGCCCACGACGAGCTCGTCGTCGACCCGGACGTCCGATCCGACGGCGTCTTCACCGCGTCGGTGACGGTCCGGAACACCGGGTCCCGTGCCGGCGAGGACGTCGTGCAGCTCTACGGGCACGACGTGCACGGCAGCGTCACCAGGCCCGAGGTGCAGCTCCTCGGCTACGCGCGGGTCGCGCTCGCCGCGGGGGAGTCCGCGCGGGTCCGCTTCCGCGTCCCGGTGCAGCGCTTCGCGTTCACCGACCGTCACATGCGCAAGGTCGTCGAGCCCGGCGACGTGCAGGTCTGGGTCGCGTCGCACGCGGCGGCGTCCCGGCCAGGAGGCCCGGTGGCAGCGGGTGGGATCGTCGCCTCGGGCGACGGGCCGGTCCGACACCCCGTCCCCGGCACCGCCACGGAGCGCGCCACCGTCGCGGTCACGGGCGCGGTGCACGAGGTCACCCCCGACGACCCCCGCCTGGTGGAGTGGTCGCTCGTCTGACCTGGTGACGGAACACGCGCCCTGGGCGCGACCAGGCGACGGACAGGAGGCGCGGTGCGGGCTCGCACCGCGCCTCCTGTCCGTCAGCGGGTCGCGGTCACCCGACCGGTTCGATCCGGTCGGACAGGTCCAGTGACCAGACGGCGACGCCCGTCAGGCCGAGCCGCTCCGCCAGGGCGACCCGCTCGCGCAGCGAGCGTGCGTCGGACCACCAGAGCACCTCACCGCTCGGCAGGGTCGCGGTCCACTCGCCGACCGTCGCGTCCCAGTGGGCGGTCGCGCCCGCCTTCCGGGCCCGGAGCCGGGCCTGGGCGTCGGAGAGCTGACCGGCCGGACGCTTCCCCTTCCAGTGGTAGCCGTACCCGGCGACACCGAGCACGATCTGGTCGGCGGGAGCGAGGGTCGCGAGCGCACGGGCGGCCTTCGACGACCACGCGAGCGACCCGACGGGGCCGGGTGCGTCCGGCTCCCAGGGGCCGTGCTGGTCGTACGCCATGAGCGTCAGGTGGTCGAGCGGGGCGCGGAGGGCGCGCACGTCGTAGCCCAGGCGGGCGTACCCGGCGGCCGTGGTCGAAGCGGACAGGGCGATGTCGAGCCGGACGTCGTCGCCGACGGCGGCCCGGAGCTCACGGGCGAAGGCGGTGAGGCCGGGCTTCTCGGCCGGGGTCAGCGCTTCGAGGTCGATCATGACCGAGTCCCAGCCGCCCGTGGCCACGTCGGCGGCGAGTGATCGGACGACCCGGGCGCGGTTCGCTGGCGAGGTCAGGAGCTTCCGCGCGATCGGCTCGCTGAAGTCCCCGTCGGCCTCGGAGTAGTTGCTGACGAGCAGCTGCGCGGTGAGCCCGTTGGCGTGTGCCCGGTTGCGCTGGGCCTTGGCGGCGCGTGACGGTGCGGTGACCTTCGTGCCCGTGCTGTTCACCAGCAGGCCGTCGACGCCGACCACGTCCATCGCGGCGGCGTTCGCGTCCACCAGGGCGGTGTCGGCGTTCTCGGGCTGGAAGCCGGTCACGTCGAACCCATCAGCGTGGGCGGCGGTCGGGGCCGTGCAGCCGGCGAGTGCGAGTCCCGCGGTGAGCGCGGCGGCGAGCAGGACCGTCCAACGGCCGCAGTGGTCGAGCGTCATGCTGGGGAACCGTCCTGCCGTTCGGGGTGGCCGGGTGCCGACCACGGCGGGAGCTCGGCGGACGGGTACCCGCCGTGCTCGTCCGGCGCCCGCATCATCGGGTTGACCGCACGCAGCCGGATGCCGGAGGTCTCTCCGGCGACCCCGCGGACGGCGCTCGCCAGCAGGAACGCGACGACGTCGGCCGTGCTGCCGTCGGGGTCGTAGCCGTGCCAGGGGCGGTCGTCGCCCTGCGCGCGGCGCAGGGCGCTGGCGAAGGTCGCGTCGGCGTCGTCGACCTCCACCTCGCAGTCGAGCACGATCCGGAAGCGTGATCCCTCGCCCGGGGACCCGGCGAGGTCCGACGTGGCGCGGGGGTCCGGGTCCTCCGGGTCGAACGACCGGAGCGCCGCGGACGGTGCGGTGCCGAACGCGGCGCGGTACTCGGCCGCCATCCGGCCGGCGTTGCTGAAGTGCCAGTGCTTGGCGACGTCCGCGATGGTGCGACGGTCGGCGGGTGTCATGGACAGCAGGTCCCGGCGGACGCCCTCGAGCCGCACGCCGCGCAGGTACGACGCGGGTGAGGTCTGCAGCTCCCGCCGGAACGCGCTCTGCAGGCCGCGGGTCGACAGGTGTGCGGCGGCGGCGATGTCCGGTACGGAGATCGCTTCGCGGGCGTGGGCGTGCACGAACCGCAGCGCCTCGTGCACGGTGCGGGACAGCCGTGCTCCGCCGTGCTCGGGACCACTCGCCGTGGTCGGTGCCTGGTCCATACGTGGAGGGTACGAGGCGCTCGTGTGGATCGGCCTCCGACGCCACGACGCCGCCGTTATCCGGGGTGCGCGGATGTGGATCGCACCCGTTCGGGGGTCATTGTGGACCCCGGTGCGGGTGCTTATCGTCCGAGAGGTACTCAAACTGTCCCCCTCCGAACAGGGTCGGAGGCCAGGGGGCAGATCGGAGGCTCCCATGAGTGGTTACGAGCGTGCACCGGGGGTCGCCCCGGTCCACATCACCTCCTACCGGGCTCGGGCACGCGCTGCCCGACGCGGGTGGATCGTGCAGTCCGAGGACGACGTCGACCGCGAGCGGTTCACCTTCGCGGACCTCCGCGCCCGGCGAGGGTCGGGCCAGTGAGCAGCGACACCGTCCCGCGGGTCGCCGTCGGCAACGCGCCCCGGACCGCCGAGCGGTGCGGCCGGACCACCGCGGACGCCCTCCGAACGGTGCGTGCCGTGTACGACGGTCGCGACGTCCGGTTCGCGCCCACCGACCGGTTCGCGTTCCGCCACCGGACGGTGCGCCACCACAACGTCGCGCTGCTGTCGTCGGCGGTGTCGACCGCCGCCGCCGCCTCGTTCACGCCGGACGGCACGCCGGTGCTGGCGTGGTCGACCGCGGGCTGTCTCCGCATCGACGACGACGCGCCCACCCGGCCCGGCGTGCCGGTGGTCCTGCCGACGGACCGGCCGTTCACGCTGCTCGTGCCGGCGGGGACCGTCCAGGTCCTGCGGGTCGACCGCGGCTTCCTCGACGCCGTGAACGGGGTCGTGTTCGACCACCGCTTCGCCGGCCGACTGCGATCCCGCCCGGCCGATGCCGAGGTGTCCAACCTGCTCGCCCGCATCGATGCGGTCGCCGTCAACGCGCTGCACCCCGACCGCAACCTGCGCGGGCACCTGTCGGCACAGGTGCTGCTCGCCGAGTCCGTCCTGCGGGCCTTCGGCGGGGCGGACGCCGAACCCGACGCGCGGCCGGTGCGCCGGACGGAGAACACCGTGCAGCTCGCACAGGCCTGGCTCGCGGAGCACTGCGACCGGCCGCTCCAGCTCGCGGACGTCTGCGGGGCCGTCGGGGTCAGCTCCCGCACGCTCCAGGAGAACTTCGTGCAGCACGTCGGCGTGAGCCCCATGACGTACCTGCTGCAGGTCCGTCTCGACCGGGTGCGGATCGCGCTCCAGCTCGCCGACGGTGCGCAGACGACGGTGGCCGAGATCGCGCGCCGGTGGGGGTTCCGCCACATGGGGCGGTTCTCGAGCACGTACTTCCAGCGCTTCGACGAGTACCCGAAGAAGACGCTCCAGACGAGCACCTGAACCCTGACGCCCGACGTCTGCCGCCCGACGTCCGTCAGCGCAAGCGGTCCGCCAGGAACGCCGCCTGACGCTCCCAGTGCCGGAAGCCGCCACCCTCGTGCCCGTTGTACGGGTACACGACGATCTCGCGGTCGGTGGAGCCGAGGGCGTTGAACGCGGCGAAGGTCGTGCGCGGCGGCACGACGTCGTCCATCAGCGCGACCGAGAACAGCGAGGGAGCGGTGATGCCGACGGCGTGGTTCACCCCGTCCAGGTACGCGGCGGTCGCCCACACGGTGTCGGCCGCGTCGCGGTGGACGGCGAGGTACTGCGCGAGCTCCAGGTACGGCCCGCCGACCGCGACGTCGGTGCCGTTCCGCCAGTCGGCCAGGAACGCCACGTCGGGCAGCACCGCGGCGACCGGTCCGACGTGTGCCTCGACCAGGGCCGCTGCGGCGATCGTGATGCCGCCGCCCTGGCTGCCGCCGGTCAGGGCGATGCGCTCGGGGTCGATCCCGGGCAGCGTCCGCACCGCCTCGACGAGCCGCACGGCGTCGGTGTAGACGCGGCGGTAGTAGTGGTCGGCAGGCGAGCCGATGCCGCTCGTCATCCAGCCGCTGGCGTGCGGTGCGGAGCCGTGCGGGTCCGGGGTGTCGCCGCCGGCCCACCCGGAGCCCTGGCCGCGGGTGTCCATCACCACGTGCACGTAGCCGGCGAGGGCCCAGTGCACGCGCTCGCCCGGCCGACCACGGCCACCGCCGTAGCCGAGGAACTCGACGACGACCGGCAGCGCGCCCGGGTCGTCCGTCACGGGACGGTTGACCCACGCGCGCACCGGGTCACCGGCGAACCCGGGGAACGTGAGGTCCTCGACGACGAGCCCGGTCACCGGGGTCTCGGCCGGCACGAGGGTCGTCTCGAACCCCTCGCCCGCGGTCCGGGCGGCGGCGATCGTGTCCGCCCAGAAGGCGTCGAAGTCAGCGGGACGACGGACGTCCGAGCGGTGGGCGCGGAGCGCGTCGAGGGGCAGGTCGGTCAGTGGCATGGGTGTCCTCCGGGGACGATGATGCCCCCGGCGCCCTGGTGGAGGGCGCCGGGGGCGGGGAGTGTCGGATCCGGTGCGTCGGTCAGCGCGCCGCGGCGCGGTACTGCTCGAGCACCTCGGGGTGCGGGTCGGACGGCACGGTGGTCGTCGCGGTGTCCCACGTCGGCAGTGCGCCGGTGAGCGCCCACGCGGCCTGCTTCGCAGCACCCGCGGCGACGTACTCGCCGGGCTCCGGCACCAGGACGTCACGGCCGAACACCTGCGCGGCGACGGCGCGGACCGCCGGGTTCCGCGCAGCGCCGCCGATGAGCAGCAGCCGCTCGACGGTCACCCCGGTGTCCTGCACCGCGGCCAGTCCGTCGGCGAGGGCGCAGAGCATCCCCTCCACGGCCGCCCGGGCCAGGTGCGCCCGGTCGGTGGTCGCCGGCGTCATGCCGAGCAGCGATGCGGTCGCGTCCGGCCGGTTGGGCGTGCGCTCGCCGACGAAGTACGGCACCAGCACGAGGCCGTCGGCCCCGGCCGGCGCCTGCAGCGCCAGCTCGCCGAGTGCGTCGTGGTCGACGCCGAGCAGGCCGCCGATCACCTCGAGCACGCGGGCCGCGTTGAGCGTCGTGACGATCGGGAGGCGCGACCCGGTCCCGTCGGCGAAGCCCGCCACGGTCCCGCTCGGGTCACGCACCTCGGCGTCGCTGACCCCGAAGACCGTGCCGCTCGTGCCGAGGGACACCGCGACGTCACCCGGGCCGAGACCCAGGCCGAGCGCTGCCCCGGCGTTGTCGCCGAGTCCGGCGCCGACGACGAGGCCGGACCGGGCGACCGCGCCGCCGGGCAGCTCGACGTCGGTGGACAGGGTGCCCATCGCCTCGTCGGGAGCGACCACGCGGGGCACGACCACGGCGTCGTCGTCACCCATCGACGCCGGCCGCATCGGCCGCCCGAGCGCGAGCTCGAACAGCTCCGGGTCGTACTCGCGGCGCACCGGGTCCCAGTACCCCGTGCCGCTGGCGTCGGACGCATCCGTCGCCAGGGCGTCGAGGTCGGGGCCGAGCGGGCTCTCGTCCGCCGGTCCGTACCCGCGGAGCCGCCACGACAGCCAGTCGTGGGGGAGCGCCACGGCCGCGACGCGGGCCGCGTTCTCGGGCTCCGCGTCGCGGAGCCACCGCAGCTTGGTACCGGTGAACGACGCGACCGGCACCAGCCCCGTTCGGGCGACCCACGCCTCCTGTCCGAGCTCGTCGACCATCTGCGCGGCCGCGTCCGCACTGCGGACGTCGTTCCAGAGCAGGGCGTCGCGGACCACGCGGCCGTCGGCATCGAGCGCGACCATGCCGTGCTGCTGCCCGGCGATGGCGACGGCACCGACGTCGTCGAGGCCGCCGGCGTCCGCGACGGCGGCACCGAGCGCGTCCCACCAGTGACGGGGGTCGACGGCGGTGCCGTCCGGGTGGGACGCGCGTCCCTCGCGGACGACCGCACCGGTCGCGGCGTCACGGATGGTGACCTTGCAGGACTGGGTCGACGAGTCGACCCCCGCGACGAGTGCCATCAGTTCTCCTCGGCGGCAGGCCGCCTCGGCGCGCAGAATGCGGCCGCTGGCGCGTCCGCGTTCAATTCCGCGCGCCCATGAGGTGCTCCATCGCGAGCTGCTGCAGGCGGACGAAGCCGAAGCCCTTGCCGCCGAAGTACGCGTCGGTGTCGAAGTCCTCGTAGGCGGAACGGTCGGCGAGGAACGTGTCGTACGACTCGCCGTCGTTCAGCGTCGGCGTCGACAGCTCGCCGACCTTGGAGGCCTCGAGCGCTGCCTGCACCTCGGGGTCGGCGCGGAACGCCTGCGCACGCTCCTTGAGGAGCAGGTACATGCGCATGTTGGCCGACGCGGAGTCCCAGACGCCGGTGATGTCCTCGGTGCGGCTCGGCTTGTAGTCGAAGTGGCGCGGGCCGTCGTACGCCGGGCCGCCCTGCGGGGCGCCGTGCTCGAGCAGGTCGACGAGCGAGAACGCGTTCTGCAGGTCGCCGTGACCGAACACCAGGTCCTGGTCGTACTTGATGCCGCGCTGGCCGTTGAGGTCGATGTGGAAGAGCTTGCCCTGGTAGAGCGCCTGGGCGATGCCGGCCGTGAAGTTCAGGCCCGCCATCTGCTCGTGGCCGACCTCGGGGTTGATGCCGAACAGCTCGGGGCGTTCGAGCGTCTCGGTGAAGGCGATCGCGTGGCCGAGGGTCGGCAGGAGGATGTCGCCGCGGGGCTCGTTCGGCTTCGGCTCGATGGCGAACCGGATGCCGTAGCCCTTGTCGGTGACGTACTGGGCGAGCAGGTTGACGGCCTCGCGGTAGCGCTCGAGCGCGGCCTGCACGTCCTTGGCGCTGTCGTACTCGGAGCCTTCGCGGCCACCCCACATCACGAACGTCGACGCGCCGAGCTCGGCGGCGAGGTCGATGTTGCGGAGCACCTTGCGGAGCGCGAAGCGGCGGACCTGCCGGTCGTTCGAGGTGAAGCCGCCGTCCTTGAAGACCGGGGCGGAGAACAGGTTCGTCGTGACCATCGGCACGACGAGCCCGGTCGACTCGAGCGCACCCTTGAGGCGGTCGATCTGGGTCTGGCGTTCGGCGTCGGTGGAACCGAACGCGAACAGGTCGTCGTCGTGGAAGGTCAGGCCGTAGGCCCCGAGCTCGTCGAGCTTCTCGACCGCCTCGACCACGTCGAGGGCGGGTCGGGTCGGCCCGCCGAAGGGGTCGGAGCCGTTGTAGCCGATGGTCCAGAGACCGAAGGAGAACTTGTCTGCACGGGTGGGCGTCGTTGCCATGGTGGTCACCGTTCGTCGTCGAAACAAAATGTTGCCGCGCCCAACATAAGCGGTAGTGTTGGCTGTGGCAAGCACGTGATCGCAAAGGAGCGAGCGGATGGCAAGTGAGTCGACGGTGCAGCAACGACTGCGGGTCGCGATGGTGGGGCACGGCTTCATGGGAGCCGCACACTCACAGGCGTGGCGGACCGCCCCCAGGTTCTTCGACCTCGGAGCCGAGCCGGAGATGGCCGTGGTCGTCGGGCGTGATCCCGGACGCACCGAAGCCGCTCGGCAGCAGTACGGCTGGCAGGCGGCGTCCACCGACTGGCGTGCCGTCATCGCCGATCCGGACATCGACGTGGTCGACGTCGTGTCCCCGGGGTCCTCGCACGTCGAGATCGCGATCGCCGCGCTCCAGGCCGGCAAGCACGTCCTGTGCGAGAAGCCGCTCGCGAACACCGTCGCCGAGGCCGAGGCGATGACCGCCGCCGCCGACGCCGCCCGTGCACAGGGCGTCCGGGCGATGGTCGGGTTCAGCTACCGCCGGGTGCCGGCCATCGCGTTCGCGCGGCAGCTGGTGCAGGACGGCCGGATCGGCACCGTGCGCCAGGTCCGCGCGCTCTACCTGCAGGACTGGCTGGCGGACGAGGACGGCCCGATGACCTGGCGCCTCGACAAGTCGCTCGCCGGCTCGGGGGCCCTCGGTGACATCGGCGCGCACGCCATCGACCTGGTCGAGCACGTCACCGGTGCGTCGCTCGCCACCGTCTCCGGCACGCTCGAGACCTTCGTGACGGAGCGTCCGCTGATGGCCGAGGGGGTCGGGCTCTCCGGCACCGCGTCGAGCGAGCGCGGGCAGGTCACCGTCGACGACGCCGCGTTCTTCACCGCCCGCCTGGGTGGCGGCGCGGCCGACGGTGCGATCGGCACGTTCGAGGCCACGCGCTACGCGACCGGGCGGAAGAACGGTCTGACGCTCGAGATCAGCGGGTCCGAGGGCGCGATCCAGTTCGACCTCGAGGCGATGAACGAGCTCCGGCTGTACGAGTCGAACGCCCCCGCGGGGGAGCAGGGGTTCCGCCGCATCCTCGTCACCGAGCCCGAGCACCCCTACATGGCCGCGTGGTGGCCGACCGGGCACCTCATCGGGTACGAGCACACCTTCAGCCACCAGGTGAAGGACTTCGTCGACGCGATCGTCGCCGGCACCGACCCGTCGCCATCGTTCGCCGACGGCCTGCACGTGCAGCGGGTCCTCGACGCGGTCGAACGCAGCGCCGCCGCCGGCAGCACCTGGACGGCGACCTCGTGAGCGCCGCCGAGCAGACCCGCCAGGCGCTCGTCGTCCGCGGCGGGTGGGACGGCCACCAGCCCGTCGAGACCACCGACCTGTTCGTCCCGTTCCTGCGCGAGAACGGGTTCGAGGTCCGGGTGTCGGACTCGACGGCCGTCTACGCCGACGCCACCGTCATGGACGAGGTCGACCTGATCGTGCAGGTCGTCACGATGTCGACCATCGCCGACGACGAGTTCGCCGGGCTGCAGCGCGCGGTCCTGGGCGGCGCCGGACTGGCCGGCTGGCACGGCGGCATCGCGGACGCGTTCCGGAACACCGCCGACTACCTGCACATGATCGGCGGGCAGTTCGCGCACCACGCCGGCAAGCACCCCGACGAGCGCGTCGGGGAACAGTCGGACAACTACATCCCGTACACGGTGCACCTCACCGACCTCGGGCACGAGCACCCGATCACGCAGGGCATCGAGGACTTCGACCTCGTCACCGAGCAGTACTGGGTGCTGTCCGACGAGTACAACGACGTCCTCGCGACCACCACCCAGGACGCGCGCGACTTCGACGCCTGGAACCGACCGGTCACCGCACCGGCGATCTGGACACGGCAGTGGGGCGAGGGCCGCGTGTTCGTCTCCGCACCAGGGCACCGCCTCGAGGTCGTCGAGTCGCAGCCACTCCGCACCATCATCGAACGGGGACTCCTGTGGGCAGCACGGTGAACGAACGAGCACTGCGGGTCGGCGTCGTCGGCGTCGGGGTCATCAGCCAGCAGTACTTCGAGCACTTCCCGGCGCTGCCCGGGCTGTCGCTCGTGGCGGTCGCCGACCTCGACGTCGCCCGCTCCCAGCAGGTCGGTGCAGCTCAGGGCGTTCGCGGCACCACCGTGGACGACCTGCTCGCCGCCGACGACGTCGACGTGGTGCTCAACCTGACGATCCCGGCCGCGCACGCCGACATCGCCACCCGGGCCCTCGCCGCCGGCAAGCACGTCTACGGCGAGAAGCCGCTCGCGATGTCCACCGCCGAGGCCGCACCGGTGCTCGAAGCAGCCCGCGCCGCCGGCCTGCGCGTCGGCAGCGCACCGGACACCGTCCTCGGCACCGGCATCCAGACCGCACGGGCCGCCCTCGACGACGGCGCGATCGGCACCCCGGTCGGTGCCGCCGTCGCCTGGAGCGCCCCCGGGCACGAGCTCTGGCACCCCGCGCCGGCGTTCTACTACCAGCCGGGCGGCGGACCGCTCCTCGACATGGGGCCGTACTACCTGACCAGCCTCGTCACGTTCTTCGGGCCGGTCGTCCGGGTCAGCGGCAGTGCGACCCGCTCCACCCGCGAACGGACGATCGCGACCGGACCGAACGCCGGCATGTCGATCCCGGTCGACATCGACACGCACGTCGTCGCGATCCTCGAGCACGAAGGCGGGGTGGTCTCCACCGTGACCGTCTCGTTCGAGGTCTGGGCCACCCGCGCCCCGCTGTTCGAGGTGTACGGCACCGCCGGCACCCTGGGTGTCCCGGACCCGAACCGGTTCTCGGACACCGTGTCGATCGCCACCGCCGACGACCGCTCGTGGCGGGACCTGCCGGTCGCCGCCGGGTACGCCGACGCCGGCCGCGGCTACGGCCTCGCCGACATGGCCCACGCGATCGCGACGGACCGACCGCACCGAGCCTCCGGCGACCTCGCGTTCCACGTGCTCGAGGTCATGGAGGCGGTCTCCGCCGCCGCCCGAGACCACTCGGTCGTCGACGTGCACTCGCGCGTCGAGCGACCCGCCACCGTCCCCGCCGGGTCCGCACCCGGATCCTGGTGACGGAACCCGACCACCGCGAAGAAGGACGACGACGATGACGACGACGGACGCGAGCGACACGACGGAGACGACCCGGGCCTCCAGGCCGGTCACCCTGTTCACCGGGCAGTGGGCCGACCTGCCCTTCGAGGAGGTCGCCCGGCTCGCCGGCGAGTGGGGCTACGACGGGCTGGAGATCGCCTGCTGGGGTGACCACCTGGACGTCCGGCGCGCCGCGACGGACCCCTCGTACGTCGCCGAGCGCAAGGCGATCCTGGAACGCAACGGGCTGCAGGTCTGGACGATCGCCAACCACCTGGTCGGCCAGGCCGTGTGCGACGACCCCATCGACCAGCGGCACGAGGACATCGTCCCGCCGCACGTGTGGGGCGACGGCGACCCCGAGGGCGTGCGGCAGCGTGCGGCCGAGGAGCTGCAGTGGACTGCCCGTGCCGCCGCGGCGCTCGGGGTGGACACCGTCACGGGCTTCTCCGGCTCGTCGATCTGGAAGACCGTCGCCGGGTTCCCGCCCGTGCCCCCGGGGATGATCGACGCCGGGTACCAGGACTTCCACGACCGCTGGTCACCGATCCTCGACGTCTTCGAGGAGGTCGGGGTCCGGTTCGCGCTCGAGGTGCACCCGTCCGAGATCGCCTACGACTACTGGACCGCTGCGCGGACCCTCGAGGTGTTCCGCGACCGGCCGGCGTTCGGGTTCAACTTCGACCCGTCGCACTTCGTCTGGCAGGACCTCGACCCCGCGGCGTTCCTGCTCGACTTCGCCGACCGGGTGTACCACGTGCACTGCAAGGAGTCGGTGAAGCAGCTCGACGGGCGCAACGGTCGGCTGTCCTCGCACCTGCCGTGGGGCGATCCCCGGCGCGGGTGGGACTTCGTCACCGCCGGCCACGGGGACGTGCCGTGGGAACGGGTGTTCCGCGTGCTGAACCACATCGGGTACGCCGGACCGACCAGCGTCGAGTGGGAGGACGCCGGCATGGACCGGCTCGTCGGCGGGCCCGAGGCGCTGGCGTTCGTCCGGCAGCTCGGTACCATCGCGCCGCCGGACGCCGCGTTCGACGCCGCGTTCTCGCAGTCGCGCTGACCGGCCGGTCGCGGTCGCCGAGGTTTCGCGCTGCGCGACAGTTCACGGGCCCGCCGGTGCGAAACTCGTCGCTCAGCCCGAAACCCCACCCACGACCGCACCCACCACCGAGGAGGACCCATGGCACGGCAGCCCACGGCGACGCCGGGCAACGCCGCGCGCGTCCTCCGGCTCGTCCACGAGGACGGCCCCGTCACCCGCGCCGAGCTCACCCGGCGCACGGGCCTGAACCGCTCGACGATCCTCGCGCTCGTCGGGGAACTCGTCGACGCCGGGCTCGTGCACGAGGAGACCCCCGCCGCGGGGACCCCCGGTGCCGGTGTCGGACGGCCGAGCGGGGTCGTCCGTGCGTCCGGCGACGTCCTCGCCGCCGCGGTCACGGTCGAGATCGACGCCGTCGGGGTCGCCCTCGTCGGCCTCGACGGCACCGTCCGCGACCGGCTGGTCGAACCGCAGACCACCGTGCCGACCGCGGCGCAGGCGATCGACGCCGTCGCCCGGGTCCTCGCAGCACTCCTCGCCCGCACCGGACCGGCGGCCCGGATCGTCGGGGTCGGCGTCGCCGTGCCCGGCATCGTCCGGGTCGAGGACGGCACCGTGCGCGACGCCCCGCACCTCGGCTGGCGTGACGAACCCCTCGCCGCACCGCTCGCGGAACGCCTGGGGCTGCCGGTCCGGGCCGCGAACGACGCCAACCTCGGCGCCTGGGCGGAACGGCTGTACGGCAGCGCCCGCGGCGTCGACGACCTCGTCTACCTGAACGGTGGCGCGAGCGGCATCGGCGGTGGGATCGTCAGCGCCGGCCGGCCCTTCAGCGGCGCCGACGGGTACGCGGGCGAGCTCGGGCACACCTTCGTCGCGGCGAACGGGATCCGCTGCCACTGCGGTGCGGTCGGCTGCCTGGAGACCGAGGCCTCACGCTCCGCCCTCACCGCCGTCACCGGGACCCCGCCGGACGACCTCGATGCGCTCGCCGCGGCGCTCGCCGAGGGCCGCCCCGAGGTCGAGCGGGTCGTCGACCGACAGGTCACCGCACTCGCGACCGCACTGCGGAACGCCATCCACACCGTCGACCCCGAGGTCGTCGTGCTCGGCGGGTTCCTCGGTGCGCTGCTCGGGCACGTCGGCGACCGGGTCGAGACCGACGTCCGGGCGCAGACGATGGCCGCCATGACCGATCGGCTCCGGATCGTCCCGGCGGCACTCGGCCGTGACGTCCTGGTCCGTGGCGCCGCCGAGATCGGCTTCGCGGAGCTGCTGCGCGACGCCGCGATGCCGGCGGTACCGGCGGCGGCACATGCGCCTGCGCCTGCGCCTGCACCGGCACCAGCGACAGCGACGGCGAGCATGCCCGCGGCGCCCGCCGCCGCCCCCTCCACCACCCAAACGTCCGGCCGCGACGACGCGGCCGAGGAAGCGAGAACCGCATGACCTCCACCCAGCGCACCAGCGTCCTGCTCGGCACCCAGGACCTCACCGTCGAGAACCGCCCCGTCCCCGCCGTCGACCCCGGCGACGTGCTCGTCCGGGTCGCCGCCGTGGGTGTCTGCGGCTCCGACGTGCACTACTACCGCCACGGCCGCATCGGCGACTTCGTCGTCGAGGAGCCCCTCGTCCTCGGGCACGAGCTGTCCGGCACGATCGAGGCCGTCGGAGAGGGCGTCGACCCGTCCCGCGTGGGGGAGCGCGTGGCCATCGAGCCGCAGCGCCCCTGCCACCGCTGCGCGCAGTGCCTGGCCGGCCGCTACAACCTCTGCCCGCACATGCGCTTCTACGCGACGCCGCCGGTCGACGGGGCCTTCACCGAGTTCGTCACCATCGAGGCCGAGTTCGCCCACGTCCTGCCCGACGCCGTCTCCTTCGAGGCCGGCGCGCTCCTCGAACCCCTGTCCGTGGGCATCGCCGCCGTCCGCAAGGCCGGTATCGTGCCCGGTTCCTCGGTGCTCATCGCCGGCGCCGGTCCCATCGGCATCATCTGCGCCCAGGTCGCGAAGGCCTTCGGTGCGTCGCGCATCGTCGTCAGCGACCTGGTGCCGGAGCGTCGTGCGCGGGCCCTGGAGTACGGCGCCACCGAGGTCGTCGACCCCACCGCCGTGTCCGTCGCGTCCGACATCGTCCCCGTCGACGCGTTCATCGACGCCAGCGGCGCACCCCGAGCGGTGTCGGACGGCATCAAGGCGGTCGGTCCGGCGGGTGCCGCGGTGCTGGTCGGGCTCGGCAACTCCGAGATGACGCTGCCGGTCGAGCACATCCAGAACCTCGAGGTCACGGTCACCGGGATCTTCCGGTACACGAACACCTGGCCGGTCGCCATCGAGCTGGTCGCGTCCGGGCAGGTCGACCTCGACTCGCTCGTCACCGGTCGCTTCGGGCTCGACGACGTCCGCGAGGCCCTCGAGAGCGACACCGACCCGGAGTCGCTCAAGTCCGTCGTCTACCCCGGCGGCGTCCCGGCCTGAGCGGGCACGGTGCGGGTTTCGCCGGTCCGGGCCGCGTTGCGCGCCTGGTGCGGCGTTGCAGCCGGGCACGGTGCGTGGAAGCGCGCACCGGGTGGCGACGTACGCACGGTGCGGACGGGAGGCGCGGGGCCGGGCCGCCTCGCGCCTCCCGTCCGGCACGTGACCCGGAACGGGGCCACCGCCGCGTCACCGGGACGCGCTACGGTTCGCGCATGACCGCTTCACCGGCCGCCGTCGTGCCGCAGCGCACCGACCGGCGCGCGCTCGTCTCCTGGGCGCTCTGGGACTGGGGTTCCGCCGCGTTCAACGCGGTCGTCACCACCTTCGTGTTCAGCACGTACCTGGCCAGCCGGGCGTTCGTGGACCCGGCGCTCGTCGGCGACACGTCCGCGGCCGGCAAGGCGATCGTGGAACGCGAGCTCGCGCACAACGCGGCCGTCGTGTCCACCGCACTGACCATCGCGGGCATCGTCGTGGCCCTGGTGGCACCGGCCATGGGGCGGCTCGCGGACTCGTCCGGACACCGCCGCCGCTCGGTCCTCATCGCCACGATCGGCGTCGCACTGTCGATCGGGGGCATGGTCTTCGTCGCGCCGAGCCAGCCGTACCTGCTGCTCGGAGCGGCCCTGCTCGGCATCGGCACCGTCGCGTACGAGATCGCGAGCGTCGGCTACAACGCCATGATCGGGCAGGTCGCGTCGGGTGAACGCACCGGCCGGGTCTCCGCCATCGGGTGGGCGGCCGGGTACTTCGGCGGGATCGTGCTGCTCGTCCTGCTGCTCGTGCTCTGCATC
Source organism: Curtobacterium sp. ME-Dv--P-122a (assembly GCF_030209645.1). Classification (NCBI taxonomy): domain Bacteria; kingdom Bacillati; phylum Actinomycetota; class Actinomycetes; order Micrococcales; family Microbacteriaceae; genus Curtobacterium; species Curtobacterium sp. ME-Dv--P-122a. Next base: position 4,293 of record NZ_JARVRO010000018.1, on the reverse strand, counting down.
CAGGACTTCCGGGGCGACGGGGTCGTCGGCGGGCTCCTGCAGTTGCCGGCCACCGTCGCCACCGGGCAGTGGGACGTCCGCGTCGCGATCGGCATCGCCGCCGTCTGGCTGGCCGTCAGCTCGATCCCGCTGTTCCTCACCGTGCCCGAGGCGGTGCCCGACCGGACCCGCGGCGGCGGCGTGTTCAGTGCCTACGCGGACCTCGGCCGGGACATCGCACGGCTGTGGCGGGAGCGCCGCAACGTCCTCGCGTTCCTGCTCGCCAGCGCGGTGTTCCGCGACGGCGTCGGGGCCGTCTTCACGTTCGGCGGGATCGTCGCCGCGCAGGTGTTCGGGTTCACGCCGTCGCAGGTCATCCTGTTCGCCATCGCCGCGAACGTCGTGGCCGGCATCGCGACGTTCGTCTCCGGACGCCTCGACGACCGGTTCGGGTCGCGTGCGCTCATCATGGTCTCGCTCGTCGGCCTCGCCGTGTGCGGGGTCGGGGTCTTCGCCGCCGGCAACGAGACGCAGTGGTTCTGGGTGCTCGGGCTGACCCTCGCCGTGTTCGTCGGCCCGGTGCAGTCGTCGTCCCGCGCGTACCTGGCGCGGCTGACGACCCCCGGCCGCGAGGGCGAGCTCTTCGGCCTCTACGCGACCACCGGCCGGGCCGCGTCGTTCCTCGCGCCGGCGCTGTTCGGCGTCGCGGTGACCGTCGGTGGGTCGACCCGGTTCGGGATCCTCGGCGTGGTCGTCGTGCTCGTCGCCGGGCTGGTGCTGATGGCGTTCGTCAAGCGGGAACCGCAGGGCACGCGGGCCTGATCCTCGGCGGGCGGGGCCGGCCCGAGCTCCCCGTCAGGCGGCCTGGAGGCGCGGTGCCGGTCCGTCCACAGGCTGCGGTTGTGCGCATGGTTCCGCACAGGGCCGTGGTCGCGTCGGGCGGCCCGGGCTGCGGTGCGCCAGGATGGGTGCATGACCGACCAGCGCATCGCCGTCGTCGTCCTCGCCGCCGGGCAGGGCACGCGCATGAAGTCGTCCACGCCCAAGGTGCTGCACCGGCTCGCCGGACTGCCGCTCATCGGGCACGTCCTGCGCACGGCGTCGTCGCTCAGCCCCGAGCACGTCGCCGTCGTCGTGCGGCACGAGCGTGACCTCGTCGCGGCCGAGGTCGTCGAGCGCGCCCCCGACGCGATCGTCGTCGACCAGGACGACGTCCCCGGCACCGGCCGTGCGGTCGAGGTGGCGGTCGAAGCACTGCCCGCCGACTTCGACGGCGCCGTCGTGGTGCTGTCCGGCGACGTCCCGCTGCTCGACGCCGCCTCGCTCCGGCTCCTCGTCGACGCCCACGTCGGCGGCGGCAACGGCGCGACCTTCGTGAGCGCCATCGCCCCGGACCCGACCGGCCTCGGACGGATCGTGCGCGACGCTTCCGGCGCCTTCGTCAGCGTCGTCGAGCACAAGGACGCGACCGCCGAGCAGCTGACCATCACCGAGGCGAACGCGGGCATCTACGCGTTCGACGTGGCACGCCTCCGGGCGGCCCTGCCGTCGCTCACCACGGCGAACGCCCAGGGCGAGAAGTACATCACCGACGCTCCCGCGCTGATCAGCGAGCGCGGCGGGCGCATCGACGTGGTCACCCTGACCGACCCGTGGCTCGTCGCCGGCATCAACGACCGTGCCCAGCTCTCCGACGCCGCGCGGGAACTCAACGCCCGCATCGTCCGCCGCCACCAGCTCGCCGGCGTCACCGTGCAGGACCCGGCGTCCACCTGGATCGACCTCGACGTCACCATCGAGCCCGACGCCGAGGTCTTGCCCGGCACCCAGCTCATCGGCGCCACCGCGATCGCCGCCGGTGCCGTCGTCGGACCGGACACCACGTTGCGCGACACCGAGGTCGGGGCCCGCGCCACCGTGAACCGCGTCGACGCCACCCTCGCCGTGATCGGGGACGGTGCCTCGGTCGGCCCGTTCGCCTACCTGCGGCCGGGCACGATCCTCGGTGACGACGGCAAGATCGGCACCTTCGTCGAGACGAAGAACGCCCGGATCGGCCGAGGCAGCAAGGTCCCGCACCTGTCCTACATCGGCGACGCCGAAGTGGGCGAGGACTCGAACATCGGCGCGAACACCATCACCGCGAACTACGACGGCGTGCACAAGCACCGCACCGAGGTCGGCTCGAACGTCCGTACAGGCTCGCACAACGTGTTCGTCGCCCCCGTTAGGATTGGTGACGGTGCGTACACCGGCGCCGGGACCACCGTCCGCAAGGACGTTCCGGCAGGATCGCTCGCGATCAGCTACGCCCCACAGCGCAACACCGACGGATGGGTCGAGGAACACCGACCCGGCACACCGGCGGCCGAGGCTGCTCGGCTCGCGAATGGCGAATAGATCCCGGCGACCACCCGTCGCCGACATCGACCCCTCGTGGGTCAGGGAGTGAGCACCGCACTTGTCCGGAATCAAGACAACCGGCCAGAAACGACTCGTCCTCGTCTCGGGGCGAGCACACCCGGCGCTCTCTGCCGAGATCGCGGAGGAGCTCGGGGTCGACCTCGTGCCGACCGATGCCCGGACCTTCGCGAACGGTGAGCTCTACGCCCGCTTCGACGAGTCGGTCCGTGGCTGCGACGCCTTCGTCATCCAGTCGCACACCGCGCCGATCAACGAGTGGCTCATGGAGCAGCTCATCATGGTCGACGCGCTGAAGCGTGCCTCGGCGAAGCGCATCACGGTCGTGGCGCCGTTCTACCCGTACGCGCGCCAGGACAAGAAGGGCCGCGGCCGCGAGCCGATCTCGGCACGCCTCGTCGCCGACCTGTTCAAGGCCGCCGGCGCGCACCGCATCATGAGCGTCGACCTGCACGCCGCGCAGATCCAGGGCTTCTTCGACGGCCCCGTCGACCACCTGTTCGCCATGCCGGTGCTGCTCGAGCGCTTCCGCCAGATCCTCGACCCGAAGACGCTCACCGTCGTGTCGCCCGACATGGGCCGCGTCCGTGTCGCCGACATCTGGTCCGAGAAGCTCGGGGCCCCGCTCGCCATCATCCACAAGCGCCGCGACCCGCTCGTGCCGAACCAGGTCTCGGTGCACGAGATCGTCGGTGACGTCAGCGGCCGCGTGTGCCTGCTCGTCGACGACCTCATCGACACCGGCCGCACGATCGCCAAGGCTGCCGAGGCGCTGAAGAACGCCGGCGCCACGGGAGTCGTCGTCGCCGCGACCCACGCCGTCTTCTCCGACCCCGCCACCGAGCTGCTGCAGAGCGAGTTCATCGACCGCGTGGTCGTGACGGACACCCTGCCCCTGCCGATGGACAAGCGCTGGGACCGTCTCGAGGTCCTGCCGATCGCTCCGCTCATCGCCCGTGCCATCCACGAGGTCTTCGACGACGGTTCCGTGACGTCGATGTTCGATGGAGCCGCTTGACACATCCCGCGCGTGACGCCCTCGCGGTCCGGCTCCGGGCCGCGGGGAGCGTCTTCGCCGAGGACGAAGCCGACCTGTTGCTCGAGGCCGGTGACGGTGAGCCGGTGCGACTCCGGAGCCTCGTGCAGCGTCGGCTGGCCGGTGAGCCGCTCGAGTACGTGCTCGGCTGGGCCGCCTTCGACGGGCACCGCATCCGGGTGACCCCCGGGGTCTTCGTGCCGCGCGCCCGCACCACCGTCGTCGTCGAGCAGGCTGCGCGTCGGCTGCAGCGCTACGACCGCGTGGTCGACCTGTGCTGCGGTGCGGGCGCGATCTCGGTGGCCCTGTTCGGTCGGGTCGGCGCGCTCGACCTCGTCGCCACGGACATCGACCCGGACGCCGTCGACGTCGCAGCCGAGAACATCGGCGACCGCGGCATCGTCGTCGCCGGTGACCTGTTCGCGCCGTTGCCCGATCGGTTCCGTGGGGCCGTGGCGGTCATCGCGGTGAACGCCCCCTACGTGCCGACGGCCTCGATCGAACTCATGCCGAGCGAAGCCCGCGAGCACGAACACCGCGTTGCCCTCGACGGTGGTGCGGACGGCCTCGACCTGCACCGCCGCATCGCAGCGGGTGCGGGGGAGTGGCTCCGTCCCGGTGGCGCCGTCGTCATCGAGGTGTCCGAGGCCCAGGCCGAGGCGTCCGCCGCTGCGTTCTCGGCCGCCGGCTTCTCCACCGTGGGCGAGCGGGACGCCGAGGTCGACGGCACCTGCGTCGTCGCGACCCTGCCCGCCTGACCCCGGTCCGTCCGCTTGGCCCTGACTTTCCCGCCGAAACCCGGCGCCGAGTGGTCACGACATGCCGCTCAGGTTCGTCGAGGCGGCACGAAGTGTCGC
>NZ_JARVRO010000019.1:0-61154 GCF_030209645.1 Curtobacterium sp. ME-Dv--P-122a | reverse complement strand
GAGACGCGTCCCCGCGACTTGACGGGAGGCGCGGGGCGGGGCCGCCACGGGCCTCCCGTCCGCCGCCTGCGCGGGCCCGACCGCCCCGCTGGTCAGACCACGCGCGTCGCGCCCGTCACGGGGCCGGGGGCGGCGTCCTCGTCGTCGGCGTCGTGCAGGGTCCGCTCGGCCTGCCCGAGCAGGTGGTGCACGGCGAGGCCGATCGAGCGGGCACCGACGACCGCGACGAGCACGCTCAGCAGCGTCAGCAACGCGGTGGTGGGGATCCAGGCGGACGGCAGCGCGAGTGCCCGAAACCACTCCACTGCGGCGGTGGCGACCGCGGCTGCCGGGAACACGAACGACCAGAACCCGAGCGAGAACGCCAGGCGGACGTACCGCGGCAGCAGGGCCAGCTGCACGAGGACCATCAGGACGCCGAGCCCCGCGATGGCCTGCACGGGCAGCGTCACAGCGCCGTCGGTGAGGGCGAACACCGAAAGGGTGGCGACCGCCGGCGGCGCGACCAGGATCGCCATCGTCGGCACGAGCGGCCCCGGCAGCGCCGGTCGGAACGCCAGCCGGATGAGCAGCAGGCCGGTCATGACGCCCCAGAAGAACACGCCGACGCCGAGGGCCGGCCAGGACAGCCAGCCGACGCCGACCTCGTGCGTGGCGACCGAGGCGACCAGGGCCGCGGCGACGGTCGGCAGCAGGTAGCCGCCGTGCACGGACTCCAGGGCGAGCCGGCCCTCGAACCAGGTGCTCAGCAGCCAGGCGGCGAACCCGGCCGCGGTGGCCACGGCGGCGAGTACGACGACCTGCCCGGCGACGGGGGCGAACCGCGCGAGGTCGACCCCGAGCAGCATCGCGGTCGCGGGCACGAGCGCGGCAATCGGCCCCTGCGCCGGGTGCCGGAGCTGGTCGACGAGCCGTTCCGGGACGCGTGCGCCGCGGACGACGTGCGCACCGAGCAGCCACACCCACGCGACGGCCGCGATCGCCCAGAACACCTGCGGCACCACGGTGGGCAGGTGCAGCACGGGGGCGGCGTACGACCACGTCTCGGCGAAGCCGGCGAGGCCGAACGGGACGGCGAGGGTGTTGAGCGGGATGCGGGAGGTGGGTCGTGGCATGGCTCCCCCATTCTCGTGGACGGGTCGGCTGCGTCGGTGCGCGCCCGGGGGCCGTGCGTGCGCGGCGGGACGTGCATGCCCGCGGGCCGTGTGTGCTCGGCGGGCCGTGCGTGCTCCGCGGTCAGGCTGCGGGCAGTTGCTCGCCCGCCTCGATCGCCACGTCCAGCCGGTTCTCGGCAGGCGGCAGCGGGCAGGTCGCGTGCGGGGTGTACGCGCACGGCAGGTTCGTCGACCGGTTGAAGTCGATGCGGGTGGCACCGTCGGCATCCGGTGCGGCGATGTCGAGACTCCGGTTCGCCGCGTACGTCGTGACCCCGCTCGTGCGGTCGGTGAACAGCACGTGCAGGCCGCCGGCGTGCCCGTTGAACGCCAGGAGCGACCGTGGCCCGTCGAGGTCGAACGTCAGGACGCCGGGGGCCTCGTACACGTGCAGCAGGCCGTCGACGACGCTGCCGACGGTGACCTCGCGCGGGGTGTCGAACGGCTCGAAGTGCGCGTCCACGACGAAGCGCTCAGCGGGGGCGTACGCCGGGGTGCCCTGGTAGCCGACGCGGGTCGGGTTCGACGGGTGCCGCGGGCGCAGCAGGTCACTGCCGCCGCGCCGGGCGACCTCGATCACCACGGTCTCGTCGCCGTCGCGCCACACCACGTTCGTGCTCGAGCGCTCCGGCAGCGGGCCGAACCGGTGCGTCCCGGTGACCGGCTGTCCGTCGACCTCGATAATCTCGTCGTCGGCCAGTGCGACCACCGGGCCGCCCTCGTCCGTCGACCAGCTGCCCGGGGCGTCCTCGAACCGTTCCGGCGTGCCGGTGAGCCAGCGGATGCTCGTGATCGCGAGGAACCCGTGCTCGCTCGCCCGGGCCTGCTCGTGGTCGTCGTGCCACGTGGTCCACGATTCGGCGAAGGTCGGTGCGGCCGGGGGCGTCGGGTTCGTCGTGGTGGTGTCGCTCGTCGGGGTCGTCGTGCTCATGGGTCGACCGTACGACTCGTGGCCCGGTGGCGCGACGATCGTGTCGCCGTGCGTCGGCGGCGCGGCGTGCGGCGGGCGGGCGCGCGGGGGCCGAGTCGACGGGGAACGACACCGTCGACGTCGTCCGACATCGACCCTGTCGTTCGCACGCGCCTGCAACCGTCTGCGCGCGCAACAGGCGACCGAGTCGGTGTCGTACGACACCGACCCTGTCGTTCGGCGTCCGCACGAAGCCACAGTCGCGCAACGTAACCGGCCCGGCCCCTCGTGGCAGAGTGGCACTGCAGCGCACCGCGAAGCCTCGCGCGCGGCCCCCGACTCCCGACAGTCCGCACCCATCGAGAGGAAGGCAGCGCATGCCCTTCGAGAACACCGACCGCATCCAGGCCACCACCGCCGGATCGCTCCCCCGCACCCCCGAGCTCATCGCCGCGAACGCCGCACGGCCCGTCGCCGCCGACGGCTTCACGCTCGAGACCACCGACGAGGTCCGTGCCCTGACGAGCGCGGCCGTCGACGACGTCGTCGCACGGCAGACCGCGCTCGGCATCACGCAGCCCGGTGACGGCGAGTTCGGCAAGGCGATGTCGAACAGCGTCGACTACGGCGCGTGGTGGGGCTACTCGTTCCAGCGTGTCAGCGGCCTGAGCCTGACCGACGAGAACATCTTCTCGCAGCAGCCGGTCCGGTCCACCCCGGGGAACATCCGGCTCACGAGCTTCCCGGACCGGCGCGACTGGACGATCTTCCACGACGCGTACACCGACCCCGAGTCGGGCATCGGCACCGGCAAGAACGCCACCGCGTTCCCGACCACCACCGGCCCGATCACCTACACCGGCCACGACGCCGCGGCCACCGACGCCGCCAACCTCAAGCACGCGGTCGAGGCCGCCGGCGCCGACAACGGCTTCATCACGGCGCTCTCCCCCGGCTCCGCCGCCCGCATCGCGAACGAGTACTACGCGACCGAGGAAGAACACATCTGGGCGTGGGCCGACGCCCTGCGCGAGGAGTACACGACGATCCTCGACGCCGGCCTCGTGCTGCAGATCGACGACCCCTCGATCGCCGAGAACTGGGACCAGATCAACCCCGAGCCGAGCATCGAGGACTACCGCGCCTTCACCCGAATCCGTGTCGAGGCGCTCAACCACGCACTGCGGGGCCTCGACACCAGCCGCGTGCGCTTCCACCTGTGCTGGGGTTCCTGGCACGGCCCGCACACGACCGACATCGAACTCCGCCACATCGTCGACCTGATGCTCGAGATCGACGCCGGCGCGTACTCGTTCGAGGCCGCGAACGCCCGCCACGAGCACGAGTGGACCGTCTGGCAGGACGTCACCCGGCCCGAGGGCAAGGTCATCGTCCCGGGCGTCGTCGGCCACGCCACGAACGTCGTCGAGCACCCCGACCTCGTCGCGCAGCGCATCGAGCGGTTCGCCTCGGTCGTCGGGCGTGAGCGCGTCATCGCCGGCACGGACTGCGGCCTCGGCGGTCGCGTGCACCCGCAGATCGCCGCGGCGAAGCTCGAGGCCCTCGGCGAGGGTGCCCGGCGCGCGAGCGCGAGGCTCTTCTAGCCGCCCGTTCCTTCCCAGAACGACTGCGATACCTGGCGAGATCGGGCGTACCTGCCAAGAAGAACACGGCAGGTACGCCCGATTTCGCCAGGTACGCCCGGTTCGGGCAGGTACTCCCGCTTCCGCCAGGTACGCCCGGTTCGGGCAGGTACGCCCGGCTGTGGACGCACGCACGGACGGACGGGAGGCCCGGTGCCAGCTGGCACCGGGCCTCCAGGCCGTCAGCAGATGCGTCTACCGACGCGAGCGGCCGAGCACGACCGCCGCGCCCGCAGCCGCGACGCCGAGCCAGACGAGGGGGCGCGTGACGCGCCGTCGCTTCGCGACCCAGCCGCCGTTCGTCGCGTTCGCGGCGTCGGCGGGGGTGTAGAGGTTCCCGTCGGTCGGGGCGCCCTTGCCGCGGAGCGCGAACGTCTCCACCATCGGCTTCGTGATCTTGTGGAACAGGCCCGGGAACACGTACTGCAGCGGCACGAGCGACGCCTGGATCCGTCCGACGAAGCGGTAGCGCTTGGGGTGCGTGGCGGCCTGCACGACGGCACGGCCGGCCCGCTCGACCGAGACGGTGGGCGGCAGCGGGTGCGAGGTCTTGCCGGTGTAGTTGGCACCGTTCTGGTAGATCGGGGTGTCGATCGTGGACGGCAGCAGCGCCGTGAACTTGATGCCGGTGCCCGCGAACTCGTCACCGAGCACGTCGACCAGGCCGAGCGCAGCGTGCTTGCTGGTGACGTACGCCGACTGGTAGGGCGCCGAGAGCAGCGACTGGATCGAACCGACGAGCACGTAGGTCCCCTTCCCGCGCTGCTTCCAGTGCGGCAGCAGGTGCGTGATCGCGTTGAGGTGCCCGTACAGGTTCGTGTCGACGACGCGCTTGAACGCCTCGGTGGGGGTCTGCTCGAACAGGCCGTAGACGAACAGGGCCGCGTTGCCGACGAACACGTCGATGCGACCGAAGCGGGTCGTCACCGTGCCGATGAGGTCCTTCACCTGGTGCTCGTCGGCGACGTCGGTCGGGATCGCGATCGCCTCGGCGCCGAGCTTCCGGCACTCGGCGGCTGCGGCCTCGAGCGAGTCGTGCCCGCGTGCGGCGAGCACGAGCGTGGCGCCCTGCCGGGCGAACTCGTGTGCGGCGGCCCTCCCGATGCCGCTCGATGCTCCGGTGATGACGACGATCTTCCCGCGGTACCGATGTCCCATGTGTCCTTGGTACCCGGCCGTGGTCCGTTCCCGCACAGCCGGGTCGTACCCCTGCACGCGGTGCGAAGATGGAGCATGCGCAAGGACGACCTGACCGTCGACGAAGCCGCGGTCATCGCCGAGCACGCCCGCGCCGGTGTCCTCGACGTCGACGACCCCGAGGTGCGGAAGGTCGTCGAGCAGGCGAACCGGGTGCTGGTCCGTGCACAGATGTGGGGCGAAGAGCGGAGCCCGAAGCTGCGGCGGCGCCGACGGCTCATCGCGGTCGGCGCCCTCGTGATGGTGCTCGTCTGGGTCGCGGGCCTGCTCGTGCCGCTCGCGATGCGCTTCGGCTGACGGGTGCGTCCCGCGGACGAAGCGGGATCCGGGCCTGTTCAGGTGCGGCCGGATGGTGCATGATCCGACGACCACACCACCATCGCGCTGCAGGGAGCACGACATGGACCAGCACATCGATCGACGGCGCTTCATGACGCTCGGACTCGCCGGAGCCGCGACGACCGCCCTCGGCGCGACGGCGATCCCGGATGGCTCGGCACAGGCCGTGACCGGAGCTGCGGCGCCGACCGCTGCGCCCGTGCTGCTCGCCGCCGACGAGTTCGACGGCCCGGCCGGCAGCGCGCCGAACCCCGGGATCTGGCGGTACGACCTGGGTGCCGGCGGCTGGGGCAACGCGGAGCTACAGACCTACACGGACTCGCGGCGGAACGCGGCGCTCGACGGTGCCGGCAACCTCGTGATCACCGCACACCGCGAGGCCGACGGCTCGTACTCGTCGGCCCGGCTGAAGTCCGAGAGCACCTACACCGCGCAGTACGGCCGCATCGAGGCGCGGATCCGCATCCCCCGCGGCCAGGGCATCTGGCCGGCGTTCTGGATGCTCGGCGCGGACATCGGGCAGGTCGGCTGGCCGGCGTGCGGCGAGATCGACGTCATGGAGAACGTCGGGTACGAGCCGGGGATCGTGCACGGCACGGTGCACGGGCCCGAGTACTCCGGCGCGCAGGGCATCTCGGCGGCGTACACGAACCCGTCCGGAGCAGCGTTCGCCGACGACTTCCACGTGTACGGGGTCGACTGGCGCCCCGGCTCGATCACCTGGACGGTCGACGGTGTCGCGTACCGGACGGTCACACGGGCCGACGTCGGCTCGGCCCCGTGGGTGTTCGACAAGCCGTTCTTCGTGATCCTCAACGTCGCGGTCGGCGGGAACTGGCCGGGTTCGCCGGACGCCTCGACGCGGTTCCCGCAGCAGATGACCATCGACTGGCTACGGGTCCACCAGAACGCCTAGCCGGGGATCGCCAAGCCGGAAGCGCGTCAGGGACGGCGGTTCGCCCGGGCGACGAGCCACAGGTAGGTGCTGTGCCCGACCAGGGCGAGTCCGAAGAACACCGCGGCGACCGCGTAGACCCGGTCGAGCTTGCCCTGCCCGATCACGAGCATCACGACGCAGAACGCGACGGCGATCGCGAGGACACCGACCTGCACGGTCGACCAGATCCGTCGGAAGCGCGGCATGCCCGTCTCGTTCACGCCACCCATTCTGCCCGATGCCGTCAGTGCTTCTCCGGGTCGTGGCCCCAGTTCATGAGCGAGTACCGCCAGGGGGTGTCGTGCACGTCGCCGTCGGGCCGCTGCTCCGAGTGCCGGGCGACGTAGCCGACGACCTTCCGCATGTGCGCCAGGTCGTCGTCGGTGCGGTCGGCCTTGTGCTTCTCGAGGATGCGGATGATGTGCCGGCCGCTCTCGTGCCCGGTCGACTCGCCGCCGCCCGAGGGCTTCTGCCCGACGGACTTCGACTCGTCGGTGTCGAGCCACTTCCGCAACTCGGTGGCGGTCATGTTCACCGCGTCGTCGAAGTCGGCTCGGGTCTGCTCGTCGTCGTGCTCGCTCATGCGGTCGAGCAAACCCGGCGGTGCTGGACGACTGCGCAGGGCGGGGCGGGTCAGATGGGAATGGAACGGCCCCGCCCGGTGTCGAACACTCCACCGACCACGAAGGAGCCCACCATGAGCCTCGACCTCCACAAGAGCACCGGCGCCGGAACCGTCACCGACGAGCGCGCCTGCCTGCCGAAGCCCGTCCTGCCCAGCCTGCACGACGAGCGCACCCCGTCCTTCGGTCGCTGGCTCGGACAGATCAACCACACCAGCTGACCCCCCCCAGCGGGAGCGAGGGCGCCCCCGGCCCGGCCCCTCGCCGCGCACTGCTACCGTGCACCCATGTCCTGGGGCCGGCGGTACTACGCGCTGCAAGCCGTCGGCGGAGCAGCCTGGTGGATCGCCGTCGCGACGCTGCCGTGGATCCGCACGACCACGCTCGGCTCGCTCGACCCGGTGCTCGTCGCCGTGTTCGACGTCCCGCTGTTCGTCGTCGCCTCGGCGTTCGCCGCCGCCGGTGTCCGAGCCGCCGCGGTGGGCACGACGGTGTGGACCGCCCTGGTGCTCGTCGCGCTGAGCGTCTGGGCCACCGTGACCGGCGAGGCCGGCTGGGGCGTGCTCGTCATGCTCGCCGCCACGATCGGCTCGGCCCTCGCCCTCGCCCTGGTGCTGCTCGGACGCATCCCGACGGAGTGGGTGACGAGCGGTCCGCTGCGGATCCGCACCGCTGACGCCAGCGCCCCGCGCTCCCGGCACGTCACCGCGACCGTGCTGCAGATCGTCGTCTTCTGGGGCCTGTTCCTCGGGGTGTTCCCCCTGCTCATCGCGTTCGCCGAGCACCGCTGGGGCCTGCACCCGGACCTGCCCGCACCCTTCGTCACGGCCCTCACCGTCGTCGGTGTGGTCGTGCTCCTGCTGGCCAGCGCGCTCGGCATCGCGTCGGCAGCGGCGATGTCGACGAAGGGCGAGGGCACGCCGCTGCCCTCGGCCACCGCGAACCGCCTGGTGGTCGCCGGGCCGTACCGGTCGGTGCGGAACCCGATGGCACTGGCCGGCATCACGCAGGGCGTCGCCGTCGGCCTGCTGCTGTCGTCGTGGCTGGTCGTCGTCTACGCGATCGCCGGTTCCGTGGTCTGGAACTGCATCGTCCGCCCGCTCGAGGAATCCGACCTGGCGGAACGGTTCGGCGACGACTTCCGTCGCTACGCCGAGCAGGTCCGGTGCTGGGTGCCGCGGTGGCCGGTGCCGGCACGCGTGGGTTCGCTGCCGCTCAGCTCGTCGCGCCGCTGATGTTGACGAGCCACGACACCCCGTGGCGGTCGGTCAGCATGCCGAAGGTGTCGCCCCACGGCGCGGTGGTGAGTGGTTCGATGATCGTCGCGCCCTGCGCGAGGCCGTTCCACCAGCGCGTCAGCAGCTCGTGGTCGTCACCGCTGAGCGACAGCGAGATGCTGCTCTCGGCCGGCGTCGGCATGCCGGACGGTGCGTCCGAGGCCATCAGGAGCAGGCCCTGGTCGCCGTCGAGCTGGCCGTGCATCACCTTGTCGGCGTCGGCGGGGTCCTGGCTCATGCCGGCTTCACCGAACGTGCCGATGGTGAGCGTGCCGCCGAAGACCGAGTGGTAGAACTCGAGCGCTTCGCGGGCGCCGCTCCGGAACCCGAGGTAGGGGTTGAGGCGAACGGTCATGACGGTCTCCCTCGTCCTGCGCGGGCGTCGTCGCCCGCGTCGTGGTCATGTTGGCAGAGTGCGCGTCCCCGCGGAAGCGGCAGGCGCACGGGTGCTGGGCCGCGCCGGACGGGAGGCGCGTGGCGGCGCCGCCACGGGCCTCGAGGCCGTCACCCGGCGGGGTCCACCACAGGCCGTCACGCGGCGGGGTCCACCACCGGCGGTCGCGCGGACGGGGCGAGCTCGCGGATGCGCTTGGCGGGGACGCCGGCGTAGACGCCGTGCGCCGCCAGGCGGCCGACGACCACGGCGCCGGCGGCGACCACCACATCGTGCTCGATGTGGGCGCCCGGCAGGATCGTGGCGCGGCCGCCGATCCAGACGTGTTCCTCGACGACCACCGGTCGGCCGGTCGCGACGTCGCTCCACCGGCCCTCGGCGTCGATCTCGTGGTGGCTCGTCATGATGAGCACCTGCATCCCGATCGCGGTGTTCGCCCCGATGGTCACGGGGGCGACGGCCTCGACGGTCACGTTGCGGTTGCAGAAGACGCCCCGCCCGATCGTGAGGTGCTTCGGGTCGCCCGTCAGCGAGAACCCGGTGCCCACACCGGACTCGGCGTGTGCCCCGGCGGCACGGAGCAGCAGCCGCCGGACGATCCGGGGCAGCAGCGGGGATCCGAGCAGTGCCGTGAAGACGAAGTGTTCACGGGCGTAGGAGGCGTCCTCGACGAGCCGGCGGCCGAACGTCGACGGATCGGTCGTCGGCGGGACGGCCGCAGTCGGGACGGGTGGTGCTGCTGAGCCGGCCATGGGGTCTCCAGTCGTCGTGGCTGCGTGTCCGTGCAGCGCAAACGTAGGGCGACGATCGTCGGCGATCGGCCGGACGGCGGGCGGTTGCGGGATTCTTGCGGGGCCGCGCGGCTGCTCGCTACGCGCGGGCGCCGTCGCGCGCAGTGGACGCCGTCTGCCGGGGCAGCTCGCCGAACTCCTCGCGGTAGCTCCCCGCGAACCGGCCGAGGTGCGCGAACCCGGTGGCCCGGGCGATCTCGGCGATGCTCCGGCCGTCGCCCGACTCGAGCTGTTCGCGCGCGAGCAGCAGCCGGATGCGACGCAGGTACATGGTCGGGGTGATGCCGTGGTGCCGCTGGAACGCCGCCTGCACGCCGCGCACGCTCAGGCCGGCGGCCTCGGCGACGTCGTCGACGGTGATCTGCTCGGTGGCGTGCTCGAGCAGGAAGGTCTCGGCGCGGGCGAAGCGGGCGGTGGAGGCCATGACCGGCTCGTGCTGCCCGACCGGCCAGTGCGGGATCGCGGTGAGCAGACCGCCGGCGGCGAAGCGCGCGAGCTCCCGCTCGCGTTCGATCGGGACGGCGTCCGGTCCGGCCAGGACCTCTTGTGCGATGGACCGCACCATGAGCCACCAGGCAGCGAGCGGGGCGCCCTCGGGGACGTGCCGCGGACGGAACTCGATGGGACCCGGGGCCCAGTCGCCGCGCTCGGCCGCGACCTGTTCGACGATCGAGCGGTCGATCCGCAGGACGTCCTTGTTGCAGGCGATCCAGCGGAAGCGTTGGGGCCCCTGACGGAAGAGCGTCGGGCGGCCGATCTTCACGGTGTTCTCGTCGAGCTGCGCGACGCCGGACTTCATCCAGAAGATCATCATCGCGTCGCCGGGCTCGATCGTGCCGCTCAGGACCCCGGTGCAGCGGGTCGACTCGAGCGACAGCAGCGCCGTTCCGCGCACGCGCTCCTCGAACACGAACTCGGCGTCCGTCGGTTCGACCGACAGTCCGTGGGTGATGTGCGTCCGGGCCATCGCCTCGGCCGCGACCGACGGCTCGGCGGTCTGGATCTCCCGCAGCAGGCGGTGCATGGTCTCGGGCACGTGACGATCCTGACGACAAGTCGGCGTCGGCGCAACGAGCGACGCGCCGTGTTCCTGTACGGCGGCCAGCCGAAGCCCTGTTTGCTGTGCAGATGGAGGCCCGGACATGAAGCAGATCCAGTACGACCGTTCGACGATCTTGACGAGCGACGACGTGGCCGATGCCGTGATCGAGTACGCCGCGGCCCTGGCCGGTGGCAACCGGGCGGACACCGTCGCGATCCCCTCGGTGGCGACGGACGGCACCATGACGACCACCAAGGTCCTCATCGGTCCGTCGAGTCAGCTCGTGGTCGAGGACGCCGACGAGGACGAACTCGAGCGCGAGGACGCGGTGTTCGTGGCACGGCTGCGTGCCGCCGCACTGACGTTCGAGCACGACGAGGTGATCCACGCGGACACCCGGACGGACCTGACCGAGGGGCCGGTGGCGTAAGCAGCGCCCCCGCGGAGCGACCGCTCAGCGCCCGAGGTCCGGCGGCGTCGCGTTGGGGTCGACGGCGAGCACGGCCTCGGTGCGCCGTGCGATCTCGAGCAGGAACGCGTCGCCCTCGGGCTCGAGGTCGTCATCAGGGGCTGGCTCCACGGCCACCGCGACGGACGGGGCCAGCAGCACCTCGACGGTGCTCGCCACCCCGAAGTCGTCGGCCGTCGGGATCGACACGACGTCGCTCAGCCGACTCTGGTGCAGAGCGGCGGCGTACCGGATCACCGCGTCGGCGATCGAGTCGCTCGTCAGGACACGGACGGTGCCCGCGTAGTTCACGTACTTCAACGTTGCTCCCTGGTGAAGAGGAGCTTCCGTCGCGGTGACGGTTCCCTGATCCGGTGCCACGGTAGGCGGCCGACGTGCCGGGTACACATCTTCGAGCACCGAACGGGGTACGCCGTGACCCTGGACAGGCGTTCAGTGGCGCCCGCCCAGCATCGGGGACGTCCAGGGAAACCGACCACAGGGAGAGACATGACCGAGCAGCAGCAGCCCCCGGGGAGCGACCAGGAACTCACCCCGAAGGCCGACCACGGTGAGGAGTCGTACCGCGGCTCCGGCAAGCTCACCGGCAAGCGGGCCGTCATCACCGGTGGGGACAGCGGCATCGGGAAGGCCGTCGCGATCGCGTTCGCGCGCGAGGGTGCCGACGTCCTGATCAGCTACCTGCCGGAAGAGGAGGACGACGCGCAGGACACGAAGCGCTGGATCGAGGAGGCCGGTCGGAAGGCCGTGCTGTTCCCGGGCGACGTGAGCGATCCCGCGTACTGCCGATCCGTCATCGACCGGGCGGTCTCGGAGCTCGGCGGGCTCGACGTCCTCGTGAACAACGCCGCCTACCAGATGACCCACGAGACGATCGAGGAGATCAGCGACGAGGAGTGGGACCACACCCTCGCGACGAACCTCAGCGCCTACTTCCACCTCGTCAAGGCCGCGCTGCCGCACCTCGGCCCGGGGTCGTCGATCATCGGCTCGAGCTCGGTGAACTCCGACAACCCGAAGCCGAACCTGGCGCCCTACGACGTCACCAAGGCGGGCGTCGCGAACCTGTCGGCCGCGCTGGCGCAGCTGCTCGGGGAACGCGGCATCCGCGTGAACAGCGTCGCACCCGGTCCGATCTGGACGCCGCTGATCCCGTCGACGATGCCGCCGGAGCAGGTCGAGCAGTTCGGCAAGCAGTCGCCGCTCGGCCGTCCCGGCCAGCCGGCCGAGCTCGCACCCGTCTACGTGCTGCTCGCCAGTGACGACGGCAGCTACGTCTCCGGGGCGCGGGTCGCCGTGACCGGCGGCACCCCGATCCTGTGACGGGACGCCGGTCCGGCAACCGGACACGGTCCGGCAACGGGACCAGGTGACGGACGGGAGGCCCGGGGCACGACGTGCGCCGGCCTCCCGTCCGTCGTCTGGGGACGCTCCTGGCTGAACCGCCGCCCACCGGGGCCGGCCTACGTTCAGGGCCATGTCCACGCGAGCGAAGACCGTCACGGCGCTGTTCGGCGCCGCCACCGTAGCCCTCCTGCTCACCGCCTGCGACCCCGGCGGAGCGCAGAACATCAACCCCGTCGGCAAGGTCCCCGGCTCCGAGGAGAAGTCCCAGTCGGCCCAGTGCGACGTGGCCGCCAGCTCCGCCGTCGACATGATCGACAAGGCGGTCGGGTCGCACGACACCACCGAGTTCGCGAACATCCAGAAGGGTGACGGCGGCTGGTACCTCGGTGCCGCGATCGTCCCCGCGGACAGCAACGACTCGAACGACGACGAGGTCACCATCTGGGCGACCACCGCCGACCCCACGGCCGACGACTTCGACGGTCCGCTGTACGCCGTGAACGACGTCGCCAAGCAGGCCGTCGCCGACGAGACGACCACCACCTCGGATGCACCGACGCCGTTCGCCGACGACTCGAAGGCCGCCGAGCAGGTCGAGAGCTGCGTCGTCGAGGCGTCCGACCGCTAGTCGTCGGACACCGCGCAGTGGCCGATCAGTCCTTGGGCTGGTCGGCCACTTCCACGTCCACGTGGTAGTCGTCGCCGCCGTCGGTGCTGATCGTGGACACCGAGTCGTAGACCACGTCGTAGCCCGCCGTGTTCACGTCGCAGTGCACCTCGGCGCCGTCCTCGATCGCGATGTCGTCCGCACCGCAGTCGACCTCGGGCGTCGCGTCCGAGACGTCGGCCAACGCGTCGACGACGACGCGTTCGAAGGCGTCCGGCGTCACGGTCCGTGACGCCGACGACGACGTCGACACCGTGCACCCGCTGAGCGTCACCGCCAGGGCGATCGTCGCGGTGAGCGTCGCGAGTGCGGTGATGGCGCGCTGGTGCTGCATGGTGTCCCCCGTGGTCCCCTGGCCGCTGCTCGCCCCGAGATCGGGGACCGGCGGTTCCTCGACGACAGCGGGAAGGTGCGAGGACGTCTGCCACGAGTTCGGGTCAGGAGCAGACGTCCTCGCGCTACGACGCCGTCGGGTTCGACGCGGTGGTCATGACGAGGCCAGCCCGGGAACGGGGGGTCGGGCACCCGCCGGTAGGGTCCGGCGGGGTAGCTTCCGGAGACTGTACGTCGACCACGGCTCAGACGTGTCCATGTTCCGCAGGAACCGGACAGTGCCCGACCGTCCGCCGCGCGCCCGGCTGAGCGTCGGCCCGGGGAGTCGTGAAGGCCCGCTCAGCAGCACGGCGGTTCACTAGACGATCGTCTTCTGAACGCCTACGGTTCCCAGCACCCCGTTCCGCTCCCGAACCGTGAGAGACCGCATGCGCAGCCCCCGCCAGACCACCGTGCTCGAGACCGGCCGCTGACATGGTGGCGGCGAAGGCGACGGTCCTGCTCGTGAGCGACTTCCCCCTGTCGGCGATGCGGGGTGAACGCGCCGCGCTGGTCGAGCAGGCGAAGGCCTTCGCCGAGTCCGGTCACGTCGTCTGGGTGGCGACTCCGCGCTCGAGCGAGACCGCGGAGCTGCGGAAGCACGGCGTCCGCCTGTTCGAGGTCGAACCGTCGATCAGCGCCCCGGAGAGCGACCTGCCGGTGGTCCGCAACTCGGTCCGCGTCCGCCGGTGCCTCGGCACGCTGATGCTCGAGGAACGGATCGACCTCGTCGTCACCCACTCGGACTTCGGCCTCGCCGCGGCGGCGCTGACCACGGCGCGCTCCCTCGAGCTGCCGACGATCCACACCGTGCACGGCTCGGCGCCGGTCCGGGGCCGGACCGCGGCGGCGATGGCGCCCCTCGCACGGCACGCGCACCGTGTGGTGACCGGCATCCGGCCCACACGGCACCGCTTCACGGGGCACCCCATGGACGACGCGCGCCGCAACATGGCCGTGGCCGTCTCCGGGGCGGCCGACGTCGTCGTCACCCCGACGACGCGGCAGGCCCGTGTCCTCCGCGAGGCCGGCGTCGGCCCGGTCCACGTCGTGCCCAACGCCCTCGGCCGCCGGCCGGTCGAACCGCCGCCGGCGCCGGAGCTCGGCCCACTCCGGCTCGTCTGGGCGTCGCGGTTCACCCCGGACAAGCGCCTCGACGTCCTCCTCAACGCGATCCGGCTGGTGGAGATCCGGCTCGGGGCACACGCCGTACGGGTCGACGTCGCCGGCGGGACCGTTCCCCCGACCCGCACGCCGGTGTCGGTCCGTGTCCACGGCCGCCTGTCGTCGCAGGCCGTCCACGACCTGCTGCTGTGCGGGCACGCGGCGGTGGTCTGCTCACTCGAGCACGACGGCCAGCCGATGACCGCGCTCGAGGCGTTCCGGGACCACCGTCCGGTCATCGTGTCCGACATCCGCCTGGCGAGCGAGTTCGGCTCCGCCGCCGTCCTGACCGACGACGAGACCGCGTTCGGGCTCGCCACGACGATCATCGAACTCGCCTCGGACCGGACGCTGCTGCGGCCTCACACCGCCGCCGCGATCGAGCACGCGCGGGTCGCGACGGCGGAGCGGCACACCGATCAGGTCCTCCGGCTGGTCGCCGGCAGCTGCCGGCCCTGAGTGACGGCTCCCCCGCGAGCGCGCGCCGCCCTGGGCGCACCACGGGACGGACGGGAGGCACGGTTCGGGCCCGCCCCGGGCCTCCAGTCCGGCAGTGCGTCCGGACCACGGCAAGGAGAACGCCCCGATGAGGAGGGGGGATCTCATCGGGGCGTTCCGTTCGTGGGGCCGCGTCAGGCGGCGAGGCGCGCAGCGAGCGCGGTGGCGCGGGACCGGAGGTCCGCGTAGGTGGCCTCGTACGCGTCCGGCGTGCCGACGCGCGAGGGGTTCGGCAGCGACCAGTGCAGGCTGTCGCCGTCGTCGATCGACTCGTGCGCGCGGTCGCAGACCGTGACGACCAGGTCGCCCTCGGCGACGAGGTCGCGGAATGCACGCGGGACGTGGTCGCCGAGGGCCAGGCCGTGGCGTTCCCCGACGGCGACCGCCCCGGGGGCGATGGCGGCCGCGGGACGGGTGCCGCCGGACAGCGAGCCGATCTCGCTGACCTGCGCCCAGACGCCGGCGGCCAGCGGGGAGCGCGCGGAGTTGCCGGTGCAGACGAACAGCACGCGGGACACCGGTCGCCGCACCGCTGCCGAACCGTGCGGGACACCGCTCGGTTCGAGGTGCAGGTAGCTGCGGCGCCCGTCGCCGTCGGAGCGGCGTCGCGTGACCAGACCGGCCTGCTCGAGGACGCGCAGGTGGTGCGCCAGGAGCGGCCCGGAGATCCCGAGGGCGGCCCGCACCTCGCTCGGGCTGGCGTCAGACGCGGCGAGCAGGTCGACGATCGCCAGGCGGGCGACGTCACCGAGGGCCGCGTGCTGCGCCGCACGCCGCTCGAGGTCCTGCCGCCCGGTGTTCATCGGTTCAATGTTGACTGAACCATTCGCCGTCGTCAAGATGAGCGGGTGACGACGAGCCCCGAGCCCCTGCGGTCGTCCGCGGCATCGGTGTTCCTGGTGTTCCTGCGGCTCGGGCTGACCTCGTTCGGCGGGCCGGTCGCACACCTCGGGTACTTCCGTGAAGCCTTCGTGGTGCGTCGCCGTTGGCTGCGGGACGACGCCTACGCCGACCTCGTCGCGCTGTGCCAGTTCCTGCCCGGACCGGCGTCGAGCCAGGTCGGCATGGCGCTCGGGCTGCAGCGCGCCGGACTGCTCGGGCTCCTCGCCGCGTGGTGCGGGTTCACCCTGCCGTCCGCGGTGCTGCTCGTCGCGTTCGCCCTGCTCGTGTCCGGCACGCCCGACCTGGCCGGCGCCGGGTGGCTGCTCGGGCTGCAGGCCGCCGCAGCCGCTGTGGTGGCGCAGGCGGTGCTCGGCATGGCGCGCTCGCTCACACCGGACCGCCGTCGGGCGACCATCGCGGCCGCCGCCGCGATCGTGGTGCTGCTCATCCCCGGCCCGGCGGCGCAGGTCGCGGTCATCGCGGTGTGCGGTGTGGTCGGCGCGGTGTGGCTCCGCGGCGTCGTCGCGCCACCCGAGGACGTCGCCGACGCCGAGGTCGCCGTGCGTCTCCCCCGCTGGGTCGCCGTGTCGGCGCTCGTCGCGTTCGCCGCCCTGCTCGTCGCGGCACCCGTGGCCGCGAGCGGCACCGGTGCCGTGCGCCTGTTCGGGGTCTTCGCGCAGGCGGGCTCGCTCGTCTTCGGCGGCGGCCACGTCGTCCTGCCGCTGCTCGAGTCACAGACCGTGGCCACGCACCTGGTGGGCCACGCGGACTTCCTGGCCGGGTACGGCGCCGCACAGGCCGTGCCCGGGCCGCTGTTCACCTTCGCCGCGTACCTCGGCGCCGTCGCCGACGGCAGTCCGAGCGGGCTCGTCGGCGCGGCGGTGGCACTCGTCGCGATCTTCCTGCCGGCGGCACTCCTGGTCATCGGCGCCCTGCCGTTCTGGCACGTCCTCCGCACCCTGCCGTGGGCCCGGCGCGTGCTGGCCGGCGTGAACGCGGGGGTCGTCGGGCTCCTCGCCGCGGCGCTCTGGGACCCGGTCATCACCGAGGGGGTCCGCTCGGCACCCGCACTGGCGCTCGCCGTGGCCGCCCTCACCGCCCTCACCCGCTGGTCCGCTCCCCCGTGGGCCGTCGTCATCGGAGCCGGCCTGCTCGGCGCCGTCGTCCTCTGATCGGAGCACCT
The DNA here is from genome assembly GCF_030209645.1 of Curtobacterium sp. ME-Dv--P-122a. NCBI lineage: Bacteria > Bacillati > Actinomycetota > Actinomycetes > Micrococcales > Microbacteriaceae > Curtobacterium > Curtobacterium sp. ME-Dv--P-122a. The sequence continues at coordinate 44,265 of NZ_JARVRO010000019.1, read as the reverse complement.
CGCATGCCCACCGTCCTGTTCGTCTGCGTCCACAACGCCGGCCGCTCCCAGATGGCCGCCGGCTTCCTGCAGCACCTGGCGGGTGGCCGCGTCGACGTCCGGAGCGCCGGCTCCGAACCGGCCGACCAGCTCAACCCGGTGGTCGTCGCGGCGATGCTCGAGGAGGGCATCGACATCCGGAACGAGCAGCCCGCCTTGCTCAGCACCGATGCCGTCCGCGCCGCCGACGTCGTCATCACGATGGGGTGCGGGGACGCCTGCCCGGTGTTCCCGGGCAAGCGCTACGAGGACTGGGAGCTCACCGACCCCGCGGGGCTCGACCTGGACGCCGTCCGGCCGATCCGCGACGACGTGCGCGCGCGGGTGCAGGACCTCATCGCCCGGACCGCTCCCTGACGCGGTCGAGCAGGCGGTCGACGAGCTGCTCACGCCACGGGACCGACGACCAGACGTGGTCCGCACCCTCGACCGCGGTGAACGTCGCCCCGCTGAGCAGTTCGCCGTAGCGCCGGCCGTACTCGACCGGGACGATCTCGTCGGCGGTCCCGTGCAGGACGTCGACCGGCCCGTCGTACCCGCGTGCCTGGGCGTAGACGTCGAGTCCGTCCCGGACCTCGTCGACGAACCCGCGCCCGAGGGCGGTCCCACCGAAGTCGAACCAGCCGCGGTCACGGACGGGCGCGAGCGGCTGCCCCTGGATGGTGTCGTGCACGGCGATGTCGTCGACCACGACCCCGGCCGGCGACCACAGGGTCAGGCTCCGGACCAGGTCGGGGACCCTCGCCGCCGCCATCGCCGACTCGACAGCGCCCAGGCTGTGGGCGACGACGTCGATCGGTGCCCCCTGGTCGGCCGAGAACGCCCGGATCATCGTGACGACCTGCTCGACCTCGTCGCCGATCGAGATGTCCGCGAACCGTCCGTCGCTCGTGCCGTGTCCGAGACGGTCGTAGGAGCGGGCCGTCAGACCGGTGTCGGTCAGGGCGGTCGCGGCCTGCACGAAGAGCTGGCGCGGACCGATCGACGAGTCACCGAACCCGTGCACGAACAGCACCGCGCCGCCGGCAGCCGAGGGCGCCGACGCCGGGCGGTACTCCCACCCCCGGAGCGCCCCGCCCCGGTGCTCGAGCCGGATGCTCGTCAGGGCACGCTCCAGCGGACGTTCCGCGGTCATGCTCAGTTGCTCCGGTCGGCGAACCCGGCCGGCAGGTCGGCGGGCGCAGTGTCGACGACGGTCTCGTCGTCCTGGCCGACGAACTCGAACAGGGTGATGTGGGCGAACTCGGGGACGACGTAGATCGGGTAGGTGGGGCCGGCGTCGCGGTACTCGCGCATCCGGTCCAGGTGGTCGTTCTGGAACAGCACGGTCTTGCTGCCGTCCTCCTCGACCCAGTGCGGGAAGAAGATCGTGCCGTGCAGCACGCGCTCCCCCGGCACCACGGTCACGACGACGCTCGTGCCGGTCGGCTCGTTCCACGACACCTTGTAGACGCCGGCGGTGAGCACCACGAGGTCGACCTGCTGGTCCTTGACCCAGCGCCCGCCGACCATGCCGGAGTGGATGCGGTAGTCGATGGTGGTGGCGTTCTTGACGTACATCTCGTACTGCCAGCCGTTGGCGTACGTGTAGATGAACCGGTGTCCGACGATGCCGGAGAGGTCCTGCGACGGGACGGGCTGTGCGACTGAGGTGGTGATCGTCATGCACCCATCCTGCGCCAAACATAGTTTTGTTGCAAACCTTTTTCGAGGACCTAAGCTGAGGACATGGGCAGCGAGCACGACACCGCAGGACTCCGGGACATCGCCCGGCGGCTCAGCGACCAGGTCGGCCCGTTCCGCCGCACCCTGCTGAACGCATCACGCCGTGACGGTGCACTGCCGGAACTGCCCGACGCGCAGATCGAGGTCCTGCGACGACTCGACGAGGCCGGGTGGCTCACGCCGACGGCGCTCGGCCGGACCCTCGGCCTCGCCCGCTCCACGGTCAGCAACCTCGTCACCGCGATGGAACGCGGCGGACTCGTCCACCGGCGGCTCGCCACCGGTGACGGCCGCAGCACCGAGATCGCCCTGACCGAGCTCGCGTCCGAGCGGCTCCGGGTCTACGACGCCTCGGCCGAGCACGTCCTGGTCGGCGCGCTCGAACGCCTGGGCCCGGACGGGGTCGACGCGCTGCGCGCCGCGCTGCCCGTGCTCGCCGAGCTCCGTCTGGCCATCGACGAGTCCGGCGCGTAGGGATCGGCTGACAGTGCGCGTGAGCCGTCGCACAGGTCCGGCTCGTCGATCACCAGCGAGAGCGGGTCACCCTGGCAGCGCGCGCACAGGCCACCCTGGAGGCGCGCACCGCGACTGAGAAGCCGGTCACGGTCGCAGCGTGTGGCGGCTCCAGGGCGCACGGCGGCCCCCAGGGACCGGTTCCATCGTTCTGCCGTGCAGACGACATCACTTCTCCCCATCATCGCCAAGGCGTGTGCGGTGGCAGCTCCGGTCGCCATCGCCGTGTCGCTCGTGGCCGGCCCGGCCGTGGCGGCACCCCTCCACACCTCCACCTCCGACACCTCCACCTCCGCGCACCACACGGTGGACCGTGCGGCGCGGACGACCTCGGGTGGCACGGCGGTCTCACGGCTCGACCGTCGCGCCGAGCAGCGCAACGAGGCCACGGTCCGCCACCTGTTCCGGTGCGCGTTCCGGTCCCCCACGTCCGCGAAGGCCCGTGCGGCTGCGCGGACCGCCGTCGCGACCGGTGCCGTCGCCCACGGTGCGACGAGCGCCTCGGGTCCGTCCGCGTTGCTCGCCGAGTTCACCGCCGACCGCTCCCGGGTGCCCGGCGCCCACGCCGTGATCAAGCACATCGCCGGTGACGCGGACCTGGTGGCCGTGCACTGGCAGATCACCGCGAAGCCGAAGGACGAACGCACCGGTGACGCTGCCGTCGACCTGTTCCGCATGCGCAACGGGCGCATCAGCGAGTGGTGGGCACTCCGTCAGACGGTCCCGACGGGCACGCCGGCCAGCGGCAACACGAACAGCATGTTCAGCGACCTGTACCCGGCCGCGAAGCGTGACCACCACCTGACCGAGCGGCAGGAGGAGCACAACCGGGTGCTCGCGGTGACCGCGTACAACCGGCTGTTCCGCGACCACGACGTGTCCGTGCTGGACGAGAAGTTCGACCCGGCGTACCTGCAGCACAACTCGGTCGCCGCAAACGGCACCGCCGCGCTCAAGCAGTTCTTCGCCGGCAGCGCCGCGCAGAGCCTGCCGAAGCAGGAGTCCGTCATCTCGCTCGCCGACGGCGACCTGGTGTGGACGTTCTCGAAGCCGGTCGGGGCGAAGGCCGACGCCCCGTTCGGCGCGGCCGACCTGTTCCGGGTCGACGACAACCTGATCCGCGAGCACTGGGACGTCGTCCCGACGAGCTGAGGCTCGGCCGACGGAGCCGCGCGTCTCAGGACGCGCGGCTCCGTCGCGCCCGCTCCTTGATCGCGGTGATGACGGCCGTCTTCGCCTCGGCGTAGGCGTTCATGTCGTCCCAGCTCCGGTCGAGCAGCTCCCGCTTGGTCCGTTCGTACAGCGCCCGGTCGTCGGCGTCGGCGCGCAGGTGGTCACGGAGGAGCAGGTACTCGTCGACCGCCGTCGCACCCCGCTCGTAGACGTGCACGTGGACGTCGCGGGCCGGCGTCCGGACCAGGCGGTGGCCCGGCTCGCGGACGCGCAGCTCGTACCCGGCGGCGAGGAGCTGGTCGAGGTACGTGGCCTCGGCGGTGACGTCGGCGACGACGACCACGATGTCGACGATGGGTTTCGCTGCCAGGCCGGGGACGGCCGTGGAGCCGATGTGCTCGACGACCGGGGCGTCCGCGCCGGAGCCGGGGAGGGCCTCCAGGATGCGTCGCCGGTGGTCGGCGAAGACCGCAGCCCACCCGCTGTCGGCGGGGTGCAGGGTCACGGTGACCGGTTCCGGGCCGCCGATGATCTCGACGGTCGTGACGTCCGGGCGGGTGTGGTCCTCGTCGTGGTGCACCCGGACATGATCGCAGCCCGTGGTCGTGGTCGCCGGCGTCGATCGCGTCAGAGCTTCGCGGGGAACGCCGATCCGCGGCCGATGACGGTGAGGAGCGCCGCGACCGCCCCGAACACGATCATCACCACGGCGAGCACCAGCCCGTCGAAGGCCGTCAGCAGGGCGGCGCCGAACAGGCCGGCCGCGAAGATCGCGATGTTGAACGCGACCGGCAGGAACGCGCTCGCGACGTCGGCGTCCTCGCCGCCGGCGGTCGTCAGGGCGGCCTGCAGCTGCGTGGAGGAACCGCCGAAGCCGATGCCCCACAGGCCCGCGGCCACCAGGACCGCGACCGGCGACGTGTGCCCGACGAGCAGCACCACGCCCGCCAGGACGAACAGGCCGACGCTGCCGTGCAGCAGGGGTCGGGGGTGCCGGTCGAGCAGCGCGCCCGTCACGACGACGCCGAGGATCGCGGCGATCCCGTAGACGAGCAGCACCAGCCCGGCGCTCAGGTCGGTGCCGGTCGCCCGCAGGTACGGCGAGATGTACGTGTAGATCGTGTTGTGCGCCACCATCCACGTCGCGATCACCGCGAGGATGACCGCGATGCCGCGGATCCGGAACACCTTCACGACGGACAGCTTCGCGGCGCTCGTCTGCCCCGGGGCGTCCGGCACGAACAGCGCGATCAGCGCCAGGACCACCACGCCGACCAGGCTCAGCCCGATGAACGACGACCGCCAGCCCAGGGCGTTGCCGATGAAGGACCCGAGCGGGGTGCCCAGCGCGAACCCCACCGGCGCGCCCGTCGAGACGATCGCGAGCGACACCCCGGCGAAGCGGGCCGGGCTGATTCGCCGCGCGTAGGTGGCGAACATGCCCCAGATCGTCCCCGACATCGCGCCGGCGACGAACCGCGTGACCAGTGCGACCGCGACGTTCGGGGCGAACGCGGTCAGGGTGTTCGCGACGAGGAGCACGGCGATGGCGGCGACGATGAGCGGCTTGCGGCGGAACCCGCGGGTCAGGGCGATCGCCGGGACCGTGGCGATGACCGTCCCCATCGCGTACGCGCTGACGAACAGGCCGACCGTGCCCTCGCTCGTGCCCATCCCGTCGGCGATCGCCGGCAGCAGCCCGGCCGGCATCGTCTCCATGGCGACCAGGAGGAACCCGATCGCGGCGAGCAGGGCGAGCGGGAACCAGGGCAGTCGGCCGTCGGTGGCCCGGTCGGTCGTGGGGAGGTCGGAGGTCGTCGTGGTCACGGACCGACGGTAGGGGCATCGTCCGGCGCAGAGGGAGGTTCGGCTGGACCCCGTTTCGCCGGAGCCTCACTGGGCGGGTGGTGGTGGGGCTTCGATGGTGGTGTCGACGACCGAAGGGAACCCCATGACCGGAACCAGCACCTTCCTCATCACCGGCACGAGCCGCGGGATGGGCACCGACTTCGCCCGGACCGCCCTCGACGCCGGGCACCGGGTCGTGGCGACCGGACGCGACCCCGAGCGGGTCCGCGCCGTCCTCGGCGACCACGAGCGCCTGCTCGCCGTCGCGCTCGACGTGACCGACCCGGAGTCGGTCCGAGCCGCAGTCGACGCCGCGACCGACCACTTCGGCGGAGTCGACGTCCTGGTGAACAACGCCGGGAGCTTCCAGGCCGGGTACTTCGAGGAGATCTCGGCCGAGCAGTTCCGCGCGCAGATGGAGACGAACTTCTTCGGGGCGCTCGCGGTGACGCGTGCCGTGCTCCCGGTCATGCGACGGCAGCGCTCCGGGCACGTCATCAGCATCAGCTCCACCGCTGGCATCGTCGCCGGCGCCGGTGGGAGCGCCTACTCGGCGTCGAAGTTCGCGCTCGAGGGCTGGATGGAGGCCCTGCACGACGAGGTGGCGCCCTTCGGCATCCACACCACCGTGGTCGAGCCCGGCTTCTTCCGCACCGACCTGCTGGCCGAGGGCGACTCGACCTTCTGGGGCGACGTCGCGATCGACGACTACGCCCCGCTCTCGGCCGGGTCGAAGGAGTTCTTCCGCGGCATGCGGGGCAACCAGTCCGGCGACCCCGCGAAGCTCGCGCAGGTGCTGCTGACGCTGATCGCGATGCCCGAGCCGCCGCTGCGGTTCGCCGCCGGCGCGGACAGCGTGGCGGGGATCGTGCAGAAGGGACAGCAGCTCGTCGACCAGGCGCAGGCGTCCCCCGAGCTGTCGACGACGCTCGACCTGGATGCGTGACGACTGCCCCTTGCCAAGTTTGGCTACGGGTAATAGCCTCTGAGTTACTACCCGTAGCCGAAGGAGCCACGTCATGCTCGAACACTTGGACACCGAGGGCGGCACGATCGCCTACAACCTCTCCGGAACAGGCCCGCTCGTGGTCCTCGCCCACGGCATGGGCGACAGCCGGCACGCCTACCGTTTCGTCGTACCGGAGCTCGTCGCGGCCGGCTACCGGGTGGCGAACGTCGACCTCCGCGGCTGCGGCGACTCGAGCACCGGGTGGGACGGCTACCAGCGCACCGACATCGCACGTGACCTCGTCGCCGTGGCCCGCCACCTCGGTGGCCCGGCCGTGGTCGTCGGGCAGTCCATCAGCGGGGGCGCGGCGACCATCGCCGCGGCCACCGCACCGGACCTGGTCGCGGGCATCGTCGAACTGGCGCCGTTCACGCGCAAGCAGTCCGTCGACCTGGGCGGACTCCTGCGCAACCGCCGACACCGCGCCGGCACCGTCCAGCTTGCGCGGGTCATGACGAGCGGCAGCCTGCCCGGCTGGCTCGCGTACCTCGACATCGCGGTGCCCACCAAGCCCGCCGACTGGGCGACGGAACGCAGCCGCATCGAGACGACCCTGCGGCAACCGGAGCGGATGGCGGCCCTCCGCGCCATGACCCGCACGTCGCCCGCCGACGCCGGCGAGCAGCTGGGTGCCGTCCGGTGCCCCGTGCTCGTCGTCGAGGGCAGTGCCGACCCGGACTGGGCCGTGCCCCGTGCCGAGGGCGAGCGGATCCTCGCCGACCTGCCGGACGGCCTCGGGGAACTCGCCGTGATCGACGGCGCCGGCCACTACCCCCACACCGAGACGCCGGCGGCGCTCCTCGCCCTGCTGCTGCCGTTCCTCGCCCGCACGCTGCCCGTCGCAGGTCCCGTTGCCTAGGGCGGGGCTCGACCCGGCGACCGTCACCGAGGCCGCGGCGACGCTGGCCGACGAGATCGGCCTGGCCCAGCTGAGCATGAGCGTCGTCGCCGACCGCCTCGGGGTGAAGGCACCGTCGCTGTACAAGCACGTCGACGGACTCGGCGACCTCACGCGCAGGATCGCGATCCTCGGTGCGAACGAGCTCGGTGACGCACTCCGCGACGCCATGCAGGGCCGCAGCGGTCGGAGTGCGCTCGAGGCGGCGGTGCAGACCGTGCGCCGGAGCGTCCAGGAGCACCCGGCGCGGTACCAGGCAGCCGTCGGCGTCCGGCCGACCGGTGCCGATGACCCCCTGGCGGTCGCACTCGGCCGCACCTTGGCGTCCTTCGCCGCGGCGCTCCGCGACTACCCGCTCGACCCGGCCGACGAGGTCCATGCGCTCCGGGTGCTCCGCAGCGTCCTGCACGGGTTCGCCACGATCGAGGCGTCCGGCGGGTTCCAGATGGACACGGACGTCGATGCGAGTGCTGCGTGGATGGTCGACTTCCTGGATCGCGGCTTCCGTGCCGCGACGACACGGTGACCGTGTCCACGGCGGCGCGTCCGTCGAGGCCCGTCGGTCACGACCTGCTTCGTGGCGGCCTGCGGTTCCTGGCGGAGCTCGTCGCGTGGGTGGCCGTTCCCTGGGCGCTCTGGCCCCACTCGCCGGTGCTCGCGATCGCCGCCGTCCTGGTCCTCGTCTTGCCGCCGGCGGTGTTCGGGACCCCGGGCGACCGCCCCGGCGGCGACCCGCCGGTCGCGGCACCGGGAGCGGTCACCATCGCGTCGGTCCTCGCGCACCTCGTGGGGGCGGTCGCTGCAGCCTGGGTCCTGTGGCCGACGGCGGTCGCGATCGTCGTCACCGCCCTGTGCGTCGCCGTCGTCGTCTCGGAACAGCCGCGGTGGCGCGCGCTGGTCGGACGCGGGCGCTGAGCCGTTCGTAGGCTGACGCCATGGCAGCAGCAGACGAGACCGGTCCGTTCTGGCACGGCACCGTGGCGGCCCTGCAGCCCGGGGAGTTCCTCTCCCCCGGCTTCCATTCGAACTACCGCCCCGACGTCGTGATGAACCACGTCTACTTCACGGCGACCCGCGACGGAGCAGGGCTCGCGGCCGAACTCGCGGCCGAGCTCGTGCCCGGCGACCGCGAGCCGCGTGTGTACCGTGTCGAGCCGACCGGCCCCTTCGAGGACGACCCGAACGTGACGGACAAGAAGTTCCCGGGCAACCCGACCCGGTCGTACCGCAGTGCCTTCCCGCTCCGCGTGGTCGGCGAGGAGACCGGGTGGACACGGCTCACCCCGGAGGCGTTGCGCCAGTGGCGGGAACGGCTCGTCGCGCTCCCGCCCGAGGAACGCGGCGAGATCGTCAACTGACCGGCATCCGCGCGCGATGGCGTTCGGGGCGACCCGGTATCCGAATCAGGACGCCGGCCAGCGCAGACGATCGTCTGGCGAACCGGTAGCGTGTGGGGTGGCGGCGTCTGCCGCACACCGTCCACGAAGGGGCCGACCATGCCGCGGAGCACCGATCGGGTCCGGGCGTCTCCGATCGTCCTCGCCGTGGGGATCGCTGCGCTCGCCGTCGCCATCGCCCTGCCCGCGCCGTCACCGACCACGCCGGGACCCGAGACGATCGGCCTCGGCGCATCCGGCGCACTCGGCGCCGCACTCGGGGCACCGCCGGTGACGAGCGGCGCGCACCGGTTCGCGATCCGCCCGCCACGGACGGTCGGCACCAGCGGAGTGGTCAGGGTGCGGTTCGCCGGACTGGGCACCCCCGGTGCCGTCGTCGTCGTCCACTACGGCAGCCCCGGGGACGACTCCGGGAACGAGCGCGTCGCGGAGGTCGAGCCGGGCAGCAGCGCCGTCGGCTCGACCGGCCGGTTCGCCTTCACAGCGGCGCTGCCCGAGCTGCCCCGCGACGCCGACGGAGCGTCCTGGAGCGCCCGCCTGATCGACCCGGAGTCACTCGACGTCATCGGCCGCGTCGAGGGCGTCCACCTCGTCGAGCAGACGGCCCCCTGACCCCCGGCTCCGCGGCCCCGCTCGATGAGAGGGCGCCCAGGGTGCTGGCTCCCGTTCCGTCCTGCGGTTACGTTCGCTAGACGAACGTCTGGCCAGCAGTCAGCGGCGAGACCTGACCTCGAGGAGCCCCCGTGTCGACACCCCACCGCACCCCGTCATCCCGACCCGCGTCCATCGCACTCGGGGCCGCGCTGCTCCTGACCATCGGCCTCGCCGGCTGTTCCACGGCCGGATCCGCAGCACCCTCGCCATCACCGTCCCCCGCTGCGCAGGGCGACGCTCCCGCGACGACCGACTCGTCACCGTCGGTCGACGTGACCGTCGCCGCGACGACACTCGGCAAGGTCGTCGTCGACGGCAAGGGCATGACCGCGTACTACTTCGACGCCGACGTCAAGGACTCCGGCAAGAGCACCTGCACCGGTGGCTGCGCGACCGCGTGGCCCGCGATCGAGGCGACAACCACGACGCCGAAGGTGTCCGGCATCACCGGCAAGGTCGGCACCATCACGGGCGTGGACGGCGGACGGCAGATCACGATCGACGGCCGACCGATCTACACCTTCGTCGGGGACAAGAAGGCCGGTGACGTGACGGGTCAGGGCGACAAGGGCGTCTGGTACGTCGTGAACCCGGACGGCTCCGAGCAGAAGAAGTAGGGCAGGCACCCCGGCGGGACGGCAGGGATGCCACGCCCGCCGGGGTCAGCCCTCGGCCTCGGCCGGGTGCCCGCCCACCCGCACGGGCTCCACCTGCTCGAGCAGCGCGTGCACGCCCGGCAGTCCGAGCCCGGTGAAGAGCGCCGCCCACAGGTCCCGGAGCTGCCCTTCGGTGTCCCGCGTCAGACGAGCACTCGTCCGGGCCCACATCACCCCGAAGGTCGACGTGAGCACGAGGTCCGCCGCACGTGCCCACTCGGGGTCGGTGGCCGGTCCGGTGCCACCGCTCGAAGCCGACAGGTGCCGACGGACGTAGTCGTCCCACGTGAAGACCCGTGGGATCACCTCCCCCGCACCGCGGAGTTCGTGACTCAGGCGGATCGCCCCGGCAGCCACCGGACACCGTATGGCGTCGGAACAGGCGGACGTGAGCATGACGAGCAGGTGTTCGAGCCCCTCGGGCTGGCGGATCAGCGAGTCGATCGCCGCCCAGCGAGCCTGCTGCCGCTCGATGACCGCGAAGGCGAGCTCGTGCTTGGACGAGAACACGTGGTAGCCGATCGCCGACTTCGGGCGGTCCATCGCGGCGGCGACCCGTGCGAACGAGGTCCCCGCGTAGCCGTGGCTCGCGAACACGGCCGCCGCAGCCTCGATGATCTGCTCGCGGGTCCGGGTCTTCGCCTGCTGCCGCTGGTTCATCGCACTCCTCGGTCGGGTCTTTGTTCATCATACGAACGTCTGACCAGGAGTCGTCAGCGGTCACGCCGGGCGCAATGCCTCTGATCTCCTCAGCTTCAGGATTTCGCTAGACGATCGTCTAGCCCGTTGTTAGCGTTCACGCACACCGGTCCACCCCGGCCCGTCCCCCACGAACCAGAGGAGTCCCCATGCGTTCGACCCCGTCCACCCACCGCTCCCCGTCGGTCCGCCGACTGACCGTGCTCGCGACCTGCGTCACCCTCGGCGGTGCGCTCGCCGCCGGCGTCCTGGTTCCCGCGCAGGCCGGAGCCGCCACGATCTCCCACACGGCGCACGCAACACACACCTCGACCCGGGCTGCGTCCGTGGCGTTCACCGCCAAGACCCACGGCGGGCCCGACCGGAAGAGCTTCACCGGCATCACCTTCGCCGGGACCGGGAAGCCCGGCACCCTGGTCATCGTCTACTACGACGCACCAGGCAAGCCGCGGGGCCTGTTCAACAAGCACATCGCCGAGGTCACCTCGGGGGACGACGTCGTCAGCGCCAGCGGCCACTACCGGTTCACCGCAGCGTTCCCGGACCTGCCGCGCGGCAGCACGACGCTGCACTGGCACGCCCGGCTCGCCGACCCGGACACCCTGTCGGTGATCGGACGCGTCAACGGCACCCGTACGCTCGGCTGACCCGTGACCCGCCACGCGCAACCGGCGCTCGCCCGCTCCCTGGCCGTCGCCGTGTCCCTGGCGGCCGTCGTCGGGGCCGCTCTCACCTGGGCTCCGTCGGCCTCGGCCGCCACGAGCGACTCCAACCGGGTCGCAGCGCCGATCATCGCCGGCACCGAGGTCGGGGTCCCCGGCGGCACCTGCACGGTCGGTGCCGTGCTGACAGCCAAGGGGTTCCGGAGCCAGCGCAAGCAGTACCAGCGAGCCACCCGGTGGGTCGTGCTCGCGAAGCACTGCGCGCCGCTCCAGGCACCCGTGCAGCTCGACGGCGCGACCGTCGGCAACGTGGTCTGGCAGTCCCCGGAGTCGGACCTCGAACTCGCCGTCGTCCCGCCCCTGGCGTGCACCCGGGCCCGGGCGGCGACCGGCTCGTGCGACCAGTCCGTCGCAACGTGGACGCCCCGGGCGTCGGGCCGTGTGTTCAACCGGGTGGACGGGGGCCTGGCACGCGCCGCCGTCACCGGCATCGGCAAGCCAGATGCCGATCCCTTCTGCACCAGCGGTGCGGCGAGCGGGCTGCTCTGCTCCTGGACGGCCACACGCGTGCCGGCAGCGAGCCATCCCGGCGCGCAGCACCTCGCCGCCGCGCGCGCCGGCGCCGGCATCGAGCCGGGCGACGCCGGCGGACCGGTGATCAGCACGACGAACCGGTTGTACGGGATCGTCTCGGGCAGTTCGACGACGAGCACGACGGGTTCGACGGTGCTGCTCTACACGCCCGCCCGGCAGGTCCTCACCGAGCTGTTCCGGTACCGGCTGGCCCCGGCGTCCTGAGGCGCTGGCCGCCGGGTGGGCGACTGAGCGCTGCCTCATGACCCGGACACGCCCCGGCAACCTCGACGCCACACCGCCGACGACCCGCGCCGCGATCCTGCGGGGAGCCGGACGCCACCACGTCCGGCTCCCCACGACCCCCGGGTCCTGATCAGATCGAGGTTGCCCCGTGTCCCCGCTCCGCCACTCCCCGCGCACCCGCTCCCCGCGCACCCACTCTCCGCGCACCACCCGCGTCGCCGCGACCGCCCTCGCCGGCCTGGCCGTCGTCGCGTCCGCCGCGTTCTCCGTCACCGCCGCCCACGCCGACGACACCCTGCAGCCGGCGTTCACCGCCGCCGACCACCCGATCACCGACGTCCCCGGTCTGGTCAACGGCCGCGAACTCGCCGCGGTCCACGGACGGTCGGGGCAGACCGTGAACGCCCCGCGCCTGATCCGCTCCGAGTCACTCGACAAGATCACCGCCGCCGGGGCCACGACCCTGGCCGACGAGTACCACGTCGACCTCGTCGTCGACCTGCGCACCCCGTCCCAGATCGCCGCGAAGCCGGACGTCGCGATCCCGGGTGCGCGCCACGTCGACATCTCGATGTTCGGCGCGGACGGCGACTACAGCGACGACACCGCGATGTACCACGACCTGGTCGACAAGGGCCGGGTCGACCAGGCGACACCCGGGTCGATGATCACCGCGTACCGCCGCGTGCTGCGGATCCTCGCCACGCACACCAGCGGCACGGTCCTGATCCACTGCTCCCACGGCATGGACCGCACCGGCACCGTCGTGGACCTGCTCGACCGGGTGCTCGGCGTCGACAGCGCGGACATCCTGCACGACTACCTGCTCTCGAACACGCAGCTCGGGGTGACCTGGGCGACACCGCAGCTGCTGCAGGGCACCTTCGAGCAGGACATCGCGACCGAGTACGGCGGCATGGGCTCGTACCTGACCGACACGATCGGCGTGACCGAGCACGAGGCCGCCGCTCTGCGCGAGCGTTTCCTCGTGTCGAACGACGACACCGTCTCCTCGATCGCGGTCGCGGGCGTGCGTGTCCACCTGCCCGCCGCTGCCTCGTCGCACGGCGCGACGGTGACCGCCCCGGTCCGGACGCTGCGGGCCGCCGACGTCCACGTGCACACGACGAACCCGAACGCGGTCGCCGCAGTGCACGTGTCCGGCCGGACGGCACGCATCACGGTCACCGCCCAGGACGGCACCACGACGAAGGAGTACCGCCTGACGGTCCGCCGCCCGGCCACGAAGCGCTAGCCCGGCACCCACGCCGACCGCCCGCGGCCCGCGCCGGGCGGTCGGCGTGACCAACTGTTCACCACGACCGTCGCCCGGCCCGGGCGTCCCTCCGGCTACCGTGACACTCGTGCAGTCCTCCAGACAACGGCGCCCGCGGTGACCGGACACCCCGCCGTCCCGACCATCCACGACGTCGCCGCCCTGGCCGGTGTGTCGAAGTCGGTCGTCTCCCGTGCCCTCGCCGGCGCGTACGGCGTGGCTCCGTCGACGACCGAGCGGGTCAAGCGGGCCGCGCTCGACCTCGGCTACGTCGCGAACGCGAACGCCCGGGGCATGTCGGCACACCGCACGCACACGCTCGGGGTGTTCGTCCGCGATGCCTCCACCCCCTTCTACGGGCACCTGCTGACCGCGTTCCAGCTGCAGGCCGCGGCGCGCGGGTACCGCGTCGTCACCGCCACGGGTGCGGGGTCGTTCCCGGTCAGCGAGGAACGCCGGGCGCTCGAGACCCTGGTCTCCCTGCGCGTCGAGGGGCTCATCGTCTGCAGCGGGGCCCTGCCGATCGCCGACGTGCTGCCGTTCGCCCGACGCATCCCGACCGTGGTCTCCGGGCGCCCCGAGACGAACGACGCGGTGAGCAGCGCGTACTGCGACGAGCGCGGTGGCGGACGCGGCCTCGCCGACCACGTCGCCGACCTCGGACACCGTCGCGTCGCGGTGCTGACGGTCACACCGTCCGGGTCGCTGACACAGTCGGCACGCACCGACGCGATGGTGCGTCGACTCCGTGCGCGCGGCGCCGAGGTGCTCCGGATCCGCTCCGAGGACCACGGCGCAAACCCCGAGGACCTCGACTCGTTCGTCGAGCAGGTGCTCCGGGCCGGCGGTGTGACGGCGATCATGGCACCGAGCGACCGCTGGGCCGTCGGAGTGCTCGAGTCGATGCGCCGCCGCGGCCTCCGTGCACCGGACGACCTGTCGGTCACGGGCTACGACGGGGTCGCCCCACTCGCCACGGAGCTGCTCGGAATCACCTCGTGGCGACAGCCGCTCGGCCTGATCGGCCGCCTGTCCGTGGACGACGTGGTCGACCAGATCGACGGTCGCTCGACGGGCGTCACCCACAACGCGGTCGACGGTGCCCTGGTACCGGGTCGGACCGCCGCCCGGGTCTGAGCGCCGAGCGACACGGACGGACGAGAACGGCCGACCCCGCGCCGCCGACACCCATCGTTCACCGTTCCGTCACGGACCGACGGGTGAGATCCGGTCCCGTCCGGTTGATCATGGGGAACGTTCCCGACCATCGGGAACGTTCCCCATCCCCGATCCCGGACGGACCCATGCCCCAGAACGTCACCGCCAAGCTGCCGCGCGACCCGAGCGACCCGTACCGCCACGGCATCTACCTGCGCCCGGACGCCCGCACCTGCCGGGCCGTCACGGTCGTCACCGACCAGCTCCGCGCGCAGTACGGCCTGCTGTCGGCCGGTGCCTTCCCGCCGCACGCCACGCTCGTCGGCAGCCAGCCGTTCGGCAGCCACGAGGACCAGGTCGTCGCGGCCGTCACGGCACTGCTCGACGGCCGACCGGCGTTCGACGTCCACAACGCCGGCGTCCGTGAACAGGGCATCGGGTTCGTCTACGACGTCGCGACCCGACCGGACGGCTCGCACAACGACGACTTCGTCCGGCTCGCCGCCGACATCGAGGCCGTGGTCGCACCGTTCCGGCAGCCGATGCAGGTCCCGCTGGCGAACGACTACGACCCGGAGCAGTACCGCGCGCACCTCTCCCTCGCCTCGCACGACCTGTACGGCCGACCGGACCTGCACGACGAGGTCGGCGCGTTCATCCGCGAGCTCGACGTCGACGTCCCGACTGGCTTCCGCGGCGACACCGTCGTGCTCTACCGCACCGCGAGCCCGGACTGGTCCGGTCGCTGGTGGCAGACGATGACGTGGGAACACGTCCACACCTGGAAGCTCGCCTGACCGTGGCCGCGACCCTCCGCGACGTCGCAGAGCGATGCGCCATCTCGCGATCGCTCGTGTCACTCGCCCTGCGGGGCGACGACGGTGTGTCCCGGCCACGTCGGGAACTCGCGGTGCGGACGGCGGACGAGCTGGGCCTCCCGGTCGGTTCGCTCGCCAGGCGACGCGCGCAGGGCGCGCCGCTCGTACTCGGGGTGGTCGTCACAGAAGCTGCGAACCCGTTCCACGACGAAGCGCTCCGGAGCGCACGCGCGACCGCGCAGACCCTGGGGTTCGCGCTCCGGGTCGTGGACGGGTTCCGTGACCCTGCCCGGTTGGCCGACGGCCTGGAGGCCCTGCACGCCTCCCACGGATCGGCCGACGGTGTCCTCGGGGTCGCGGTCCTGAGCAGTCGGCTCGCCCCGGCACGGCTGGCTGCGGCCGCGCGCGACCTGCCGGTCGCGGTCCTCGGATCGAGCGGGTCGGCACTCGCCGGTCTCGGACTCGACACCGTGCGCGCCGACGAGGAGGCGGGCATGCGCGCGCTGGTGCTCCACCTCGCCGCACTCGGGCACCGGCGCACGTGCTTCGTGGCGGAGTCCGACCACCCCTCGACGACGCGTCGTGCCGTCGCGCACGCCGCGGTCACCGCACAGCTCGGCGCACCGGGCGACCACCGCGTCGACGACGTCGAGGCCCTGGCGGCGGACCCGGCGCGGATCGCCCGGCACCTGGGTGACGGGGTGACGGCGTTCGTCGCGACGGACGACGCGACCGCGGCGCGGCTCGTGGCGATCGCCGACGGCGCGGGGCTCGCGCTCCCCCGGATGGCGGCGGTGACCGGGTTCGACGGCACCGGTCTCGGCGAACGACTCGACCTGACGAGTGTCGACCAGCCACGCGTCCGGATGGGTGCGCGGGCGGTCGAGCTCGTGGTCGAGCGGCTCCGGGGTCGCCGCGGCGACCGGCACGAGGTGCTCCCGACGCACCTGCTGCCGCGCGGGTCCACCGCGAGGGCGGTCGCCGGGCACCCGCTCGGCTGACCGCTCGCGGCGCCCACGTCGAATCGGTCGGCGGGCCGGTCTGCGGCTCAGTCGGCGGGCCAGCTGGCGGCCCGGTCGGCGGCTCAGTCGGCGGCGGTCGTGGCCGACAGCTCCTGCACCCGGCGCACCAGCTCGGCGTGCGATCCCCCGGCGCCGGCGGCGACGTAGTCGTCGGCCAGGTGGGCGCGGTCGACGGCCTCGCCCCGACGGAAGCCCCGGAACCACCCGCCGGCGCGCTCGAGCACCAGTGCCCCGGCGGCGACGTCCCACGGGTGCGTGGCGAAGCCCATCGTGACGTCCGACCACCCGGCGGCGACGTGCACCAGGTTGAGGGCACCGCTGCCGAGGCTGTGGTGGTGGCGGTACCGGAGCGTCAGGTCCCGGAGCAGGTCGAACGCCGCTGCTTCGCCGAGCAGGTCCAGGTCCTGCTGCACGGGGAAGCTCGTCAGGACCGTCGCGGCGTCGTCCGGCCCCGACGACGAGTGCATCGGGGCGCCGTCGAGCCAGGCGCCGTCGTCGTCCGCCGCGAACACGTGGTCGGCGACCGGGTCGAACACCACACCGGCGACGACCTCGCCGTCGACCTCGGCCGCGATCGAGATGCACCAGTACGCGAGTCCGCGGGCGAAGTTCGCGGTGCCGTCGATCGGGTCCACGATCCACCGGACCACGGGGTCCGCGGTGCTGCCGGTGCTGCCGGTGTCACCGGTGGTGCCGCCTTCTTCGCCGAGCACGACGGAGCCCGGCACGGCCGCGGTGAGCACCGTCGTGATCGCCTCCTCCGCCGCGCGGTCGTGCAGGGTCACCACGTCGTGCGCATCGCGCTTCGTGCTGATCGTCATCGGGGCGCGGAACACGGCGAGCAGGTCGGGCGCGACGGTGCGCGCGGCCTCCTCGGCGATCGCCCGGAGTGTCTGGGGAGCAGGAACGGTTCGCATGGTCCCCGGTTCTACGACGTCGAGGCCCCTGGACGGCGAACCACGCCGGTCGACGGGCCGAACCCGAGGTGAACGCGCGGCGTGCGACGGTGAACGCAGGCACCCGATCGGCGGAGGGGTTGAACGCGGCGTGAACGGGTGACGGCGGGTGGTCGACGTGCCTTGACCGGTCTCCGACCCCCGCCGCACAGTGGAGTCGTTCCCGGTTAGGGAACGTTCCCTACTCGGAGGAGTCCGCCCCATGACGGTCCCCGTCAGGTCCGGCCTGGTCGCCGGTCCCCCGCGTACCGCAGGGTCGCCGCGGTCGCCGCAAGCGCGGCGTCCGCCCCGGGCGACCCGGACGACGCGGTCCTCGTTGCGCTCGGACCGACGGCTCGGTCTGGTGCTCCTCGCACCGGCGCTGCTCGCGTTCGCGGTCTTCGTCTTCTACCCGCTCGGCCGCGTCCTCGTCCTCAGCACCCAGGGCACCGACATCTTCGGTCAGCCGGCGGGCTCGGTGGGGCTGCAGAACTACGTCCGCACGTTCACCGACCCCGCGTTCGGGCGGACGATGCTGACCACCGCGGTCTTCTGCGTCGGCGTGGTCGTCGGCCGCATCGTGTTCGGTCTGCTCGTCGTGATCCCCCTGACCGTGAAGCTCCGCGGCCTGCCGGTCTTCCGCGCACTCCTGACGGCACCCATGGTCGTGTCCGTGTCAGCGGGGTCCGTCGCGTTCGCGGCGATGCTCGCACCCGGCAACGGGCTGCTGAACACGGTGATCACCCAGTTCGGCGGCGCGCCCGTGCCGTTCCTCACGAGCACCCAGTGGGCCCTGGCGAGCGTCATCGTCGTGACGATCTGGGGGTCGCTCGGGTTCACCGTGCTGCTCCTGCTCGGAGCGTTCGGCGCCATCGACCAGGACGTCATCGAGGCGGCGCACCTGGACGGCGCCGGGCCCGTGCGGACGCTCTGGTCGATCTCCCTGCCGCTCGTCACGCCGACGCTCTTCTTCGTCGTCGTGACCGGAACCGTCGAGGCACTCACGACCTTCGGGCAGATCCAGATCCTCACGGGCGGCGGTCCGGCCGACTCCTCGAAGACCCTCGTCTACGCGATCTACCAGCAGGCCTTCGGGTCCGGCAGCGCGAACTTCGGCCTCGCCGCCGCGCTCGGGGTCGTCCTGTTCCTGCTGGTCCTCGGGCTGTCGCTCGTGCAGTTCGGCGTGCTCGAGAAGCGGGTGAACTACTGATGCGCCCCGTCACCGCACGCCGGCTCCGGAGCGTCTTCGTCTACGCCTGGCTCGTCATCGCGGTCGTCGTCGTCTGCTTCCCGCTCTACTACGTCTTCGAGGGCGCGCTCACCCCGACCCGGTACCTGGACCAGGGCCTCGCCGGCCTCGTGCCGATCCACCTGACGCTCGACAACATCGTCCGCGCCACGCAGGTCGTCCCGCTCGGGCAGCAGTTCCTGAACAGCGTCGTCGTCACCCTCGCCCAGACGGTGCTGCAGGTCGTCATCGGCATCATCACCGCCTACGCCCTGGTGTTCTGTCAGCTCCGGGGCGCCCGTGCCCTGTTCCTCGTCCTGCTCGCCAGCATGATGATCCCCGGCGAGACGACCCTGATCGCGAACTACCTGACCGTCGCGTCCTGGCACCTCATCGACACGCTCCTGGTCGTCTTCCTGCCGTTCGTGGCCTCGGCGCTGACGATCTTCCTGTTCCGCCAGGCGTTCCTGAGCTTCCCCGACGAGCTGCGCGAAGCCGCGGTGCTCGACGGCGCAGGACACTTCCGGTTCATCCGGTCCATGCTCCTGCCGCTCACCCGCCCGACGCTCGTCTCGGTCACCCTGGTGAGCGCGACGGCCGCCTGGAACGGGTTCTTCTGGCCGCTCCTCGTCACCAACTCGCCGGAACACCGCACCGTGCAGGTCGGCATCGCCCAGCTGTCCGACGCCGAGGCCGCCGACATCGGCGTGGTCCTCGCCGGCGCCGCCATGGTGACCCTCCCCGTCCTGGTCCTCGTCCTCGTCGCCCAGCGGTTCCTCGCCGGCGGCCTCACCGCCGGGGCGCTCAAGTGACGACACGTTCCCGCCCCTCCCCGACCCCCGCCCGCCCCACACCCGAAGGACGCACCATGCCCGCACGTCGTTCCACCGCCCTCACCGCACTCGCCACCGGGGCCGTCGCGGTCCTCGCCCTGACCGGGTGCTCCACGTCGAACTCCGCGTCGGACAGCTCCGGCCCCGTCACCGTCGACTTCTGGCACGCCATGTCCGGGCCGCCCGCGACCGAGCTCGACGCGCTCGTCGCCCGCTTCAACAAGGAGAACGACCAGCACATCACCGTGAAGTCGTCGTTCCAGGGCGACTACGCGGCCGTCCAGACGAAGTACACGGCGGCGGTGCAGTCCGGCTCGACACCGGACCTGCTCATGATGAACGACGTGTCGACCGGCTTCATGATCGACTCCGGCCAGACGGTGTCCCCCGCGAAGATCAGCGGATCGACGTCAGGCACCGACACGATCGCCCCGGCCGCCGCCACGTACTACAGCGACGGCAAGCAACTCGCGGCGATGCCGTTCTCGGTCTCGATGCCCGTGCTCTACCTGAACAAGGCACTCGTCGCGAAGGCCGGCCTCGACGCCACGAAGCCGCCGAAGACGCTGGCGCAGGTCGCGACCTGGGCCGAGAAGATCCACGCCGCGACCGGTGGCTACGGCATGAGCATGAACATGGGCGACTCGTGGATGCTCGAGGAACTCAGCGCCTCGGGCGGCCAGCCCTTCTGCACGCCGGACAACGGCCGGAAGGGCAAGCCCGTCACCGGCGTCTCGCTCACCTCGGACACCCAGGTGCAGTTCATGACCACACTGCAGAAGCTCTACCAGGACGGCGCCGCCCTGAACCCCGGCACCGACTCGACCGTCCAGAACTCGGCGTTCTCGAGCAACAAGGTCGGGATGCTGCTGACCTCGTCCGGCGCCTACACGACGGTCGACCCGGACGGCTCGAAGTCCGTCGTCGCCCGGTTCCCCACCACGTCGGCCTCCGACGACGCCGGCCAGGTCATCGGCGGCAACGCGCTGTGGATCTCCGGCAAGGGCCACTCGTCCGCCGAGCAGCAGGCCTCGTACACGTTCGCCAAGTGGCTCCAGACGCCGGAGGTGCAGGCCGAGTGGGCGAAGGCGACCGGCTACGTCGCGATGAACACGGACGCCCAGGACACCACCGTGGGCAAGCGCTCCCTGTCCGACCCGAACATCGCCACGATGTACCAGCAGCTCGCCGACGACCCCACGAGCGTCGCCGCGGCCGGCTGCATCACCGGCGCGTTCCCGACGGTGCGCGCCACCGTCATCGGCGCCTTCAACCGGATCGTCGAGGGTGCCGACGTCGAGTCGACGATGCAGGACGCGGAGCAGCAGGCCGGCAAGCAGATCGAGTCGTACAACGAGGCCGCCGGCAAGTGAGCACGGTCCGTGCGTGAGTGCCCCGCGAGGCTGACCAAGGGTTCATGGAGCACGACCGTCGTTCGCCATACGGTTGTCTGACGAAGCGGGCAGGCAGCCCGCGCGACGATCGGAGCCCTGTGGTGTCTGCTGCGAACGGCCGGCCCGGCTACGGGGATCCGGAACCCCTGCGCATCGTGTTCTCGTTCCCACGGGGGCGGGGGCACCTCGCGCCGATGCTGCCGCTCGCCCGCGCGGCCAGCGCTGCCGGACACCGGACTGCACTGAGCGGCGCACGCGAGGCCGTCCTCGAACAGACCGGGTTCTCGCACCGGCAGCCGCGGGACGTGGAGCTGCCGGCGAGCAGGCCGGGCACCGGCACCCTGACCCCGATCGACCCGAGCACGGTGCTCACCCGCGTCCCCCAGGTGTTCCTGGCGGACCCGGCGGCCGGGGCCGTCATCGACGTCGGACGGCTGGTCACACGGTGGACGGCGGACCTCGTGGTCTGCGGGGAGTTCGACTTCGGCGCGATGACCGCCGCCGAACGAGCCGGGGTGCCGTGCGTGGTGGTCCTGGCCTTCGCGTCGGCCGGGGGGACCTGGCGCGACGCGGTGCGGGAGCCGCTCGAGGCGCTCCGCCGACGCGCGGGACTCGGGCCCGACCCGCAGCAGCACATGCTCGGCGGCGCGCTCACCGTCGTCCCGTTCCCGGCGTCGATGCGATCCGGGCACGAGCTGCATGGTCCGGTGATCCGGATGCGACCGGACGCCTGGTCGTCACCACCGTCGGATGCCGCGGCGTGGTTGGCCGCCGGCGACGGACCTCGCGTCTACGTCACGCTCGGCACCGAGTTCAACACGAAGTCCGGCGACCTGTTCGCTCGGCTCATCGACGGGCTCGCCGCCCTGCCGGCGCGGATCCTCGTGACGACCGGACCCTGGGTCGACCCGACGGCCTTCCCGGTGCCGGCGGGCCCGGGAGCGATCCGGATCGAGCAGTACGTCCCGCAGGACTCGGTGCTCGGGCTCGTGGACCTCGTGGTGAACCACGGCGGGTCCGGATCGGTGACCGGGGCGCTCGCGCACGGGGTGCCCCTGCTGGTCCTGCCGCTCGGTGCGGACCAGTTGCCGAACGGCAGCTGCGTCGAGACCCTGGGCGCCGGGCTCGTCCTCGACGCCGCGACGGCGACCCCGGAGGACATCCGCACCACTGCGTCGCGACTCCTGACCGAGCCGTCGTTCCGCGTCGCAGCCGGACGGGTCCGGACCGAGATCGCGACAGGTGAACCCCCGGCCGTCGTCCTCGCCGCCGTCGAGCGCCTGGTCGGCCGGCCCCCGACCCGTACTGACGAACGCTGAGCGGCGACCAGGCGACCCGAACTCACTCGGGTCAGCGCACCAGGCAGATCGTGCTCAAGTCGACGTCCGGACCGGGCCGCGTGTACGACGAGGTGCTCTCGAGCCAGTCTGCGGTCGGCGAGATCTGGTCGGGGACCATGTCCGCCTCCGACCGTGCGTCGATGCCCTCGGACTCCCAGTACGCGCGAACGAGGTCCACGTCGCGGTTCGCACCCTCGATCAACGTGTGGTCCTCGGGCAGGAGTTCCTTGCCGTCGGCGTCCGAGTAGTTGTCCGGGTGGTACCAGTACCGCCACCTGACCCCCTGGTGCGCGTTCGACAGCTGGCACTCCTCGCTGTACGCACCACCGGCTCGCTTGCCATCGCGGTAGGCGGACGTCCGGTCGCCGCCGAGGATCCGCACCGTGCGGTCCCCGATCCGCTCGAGCGTGGCCCGGGCGTCACCGTCGGCGAAGTGCCGCTCGGCGGCGGTCGGGGGCTGCGCCCACTGTCGGGCATCGGCGACCATGCTCCGCACCTGTGACGTCAGGACCAGGCCGTTCCACGGCACGGCGATGACCAGCACGACGATCGCCGCGACCACGGCGGCCAGCGAGTGCCGCCGTTCGCGCCGGCGAGCCCGGACCTGCACGACGAGCACCACCGCCGGGATCCCCACGGCCAGCGCGGCCCCGATCACCAGCCGGGTCAGCACGCCCCCTGGGCCGAGCCGGTCGTCCATCGACCCGAAGTCACGCGCCAGGTACGCCCCGATCTGGACCGCCCAGCTCACGACGAGCAGCACCGGCAGCACGAGCGCGATGGCGATCGCGTTCCCTCGCCCCGGCGCCGGGCCCGTCCCCTGGTCACGCCAGTCCTGCTGTTCCGTTCCCATGCCGGCCCCCGCCCCCGTGGTGTCGGGACCATCCTGCCAGCAGAACGCGCCCCGGGCCGCGAGCGACGCCTCCGCCCCACCCCCGAAGCGGTGGTGTTCCAGCGGTGCCTGTTGCTGCCAAGATGACCGACGTGACCACGACCACGCCTCGCGCCGATCCCGACGCCGCTGCCGACGGCTTCGAAGGCGGCTGGTTCCGCATCGACGACGACGTGGAACACCTGGACGACGTGGTGTGGCGACCCGCCACGGACGCGGACGACACAGCGACCACCCCCGGCCCTGCCGCCGTCATCGTCGGTGGCGAGCCGCGCGAGCACGTCGGTTCGACGCTGCCGTTGGCGCAGCTGGCGGAGATCGACGTGGCACGTCAACGCACCGTGCGGAAGCTCTGGCTCAGCCCGATCACCATCGTGGTGTGTCTGCTCGTCGTGACCGCGCTCGAGGTCTCGGGTCTGCCGTGGCGGACGGACCTCGGCAGGCAGCTCCTGGTCGGACTCGGCACGGCCCTGCCGGTCGACGCGCTCTGCACCGCGATCTGGTGGCGGATCACTCGTGACCCCTCGGGCGCCGTCGTCCGCAAGATGGGCGGACACCGGACCCGCCAGCAGTACGACCAGCAGCGCGCCGTCCTCGAACGCTGACCGCGCCGCGAGCGCGCCCCGACCCCTCAGCGAACCGGCGCCGACACCGCCGCTGCGGGCGACGGCTCCGACGACGGCCGCACCCCTCGACCAGGCCGGAGCACCGCCTCCACCCGCTCACGGTCGAGCTCGCCCTGCCACCGCGCCACCACGAGCGTCGCGACGCAGTTGCCGAGCAGGTTGACGCTCACCCGCATCGCGTCCATGATCCGGTCGGCACCGAGCAGCAGCGCGACGCCCGCGACCGGGAACAGCCCGAGACTCGTCGCCGTCGCGGACAGCGCCAGGAACGACGACCCCGGCACCCCGGCCATGCCCTTCGACGTCAGCAGCAGCACCCCGAGTGCCGCGACCTGCTGCTCGAGCGTGAGCGGCACCCCGAACGCCTGGGTCAGGAACAGCAGCGAGATCGACAGGTAGATCGCCGCCCCGTCGAGGTTGAACGAGTACCCCGTCGGCACGACGAGCCCGGCGACGCTCCGTGAGACGCCGACATCGGTGAGCCGGGTGATCATCCGCGGCAGGACGGCCTCGGTCGACGCGGTGCCCAGGGCCAGCCCGAACTCGGCGCGGGTGTGCCAGACGAACCGCCAGATCGGCACCCCGGACAGCAGCCGCCCGCCGACGAGCAGCGCCACGATGAACACCGCCGCTGCGCCGTAGCAGGCCCCGATCAGCAGCCCGTACGACCCCAGGGTGTCGATGCCGTACTGCCCGACCACGTACGCCATCGCCCCGAACGCACCGAGCGGCGACAGACGCATCACCCAGCCCAGGATGCGGTAGACGACCTCGAGGCACAGGTCGAGGCCCCGCACGA
Source organism: Curtobacterium sp. ME-Dv--P-122a (assembly GCF_030209645.1). Lineage (NCBI taxonomy): Bacteria > Bacillati > Actinomycetota > Actinomycetes > Micrococcales > Microbacteriaceae > Curtobacterium > Curtobacterium sp. ME-Dv--P-122a. Next base: position 19,852 of record NZ_JARVRO010000019.1, on the reverse strand, counting down.
GCGGCCGCGCACGGTCACTGCCGATCGCGGCGATCGCCGCGCCGACGAACACCGCGAAGACGAGCACCTGCAGGATGTCGTTCGTCGCGAACGCGTTCACGACGCTCGACGGGATGAGGTCGAGGATGAAGGTCCCCGCGTCCGGAGCCGTGCCACCCGCGGTCTTCGCCGCCACGGCCGAGGCGTCGAGCGACGACGGGTCGATCCGCAGGCCGGCCCCGGGGCGCACGAGATTGCCCACCAGCAGCCCGAACACGAGCGCGCACGACGACGCGAGCAGGAAGTAGATCATCGCCTTGCCGGCGATCCGGCCCACGGACCGCAGGTCGCCGACGTGCACGATGCCCGTCACCACGACGATGAACACGAGCGGTGCGATCACCATCTCGATCAGCCGGATGAACCCCTGCCCCACCACGTTGAGCACCGGCGCGGCCGCGGGGAAGCAGACCCCGACGGCGATGCCGAGGGCCACCCCGATCGCGATCTGCACGAACAGCGAGTGGTACCAGCGGGCGGGAGCACGATCCGTGGTGGTGACGTCCATGCATCCACCCCACCGCGCGCGTGTTTCGACGACGTTGCGAGTCTGTTCCCACCTGCCGCGCCGCACGTCCACCGAAACAGGGCCGCACGCCCACCGAAACAGGGCCGCACGCCCACCGAAACAGGGCCGCACGCCCACCGGAACAGGGGTCAGCTGCCGCCGACGACCGTCAGGGTCGGCCGGTGCCGAGCACCGGACTCGTCCTGGCTCGTCAGCACGCTCCACGACCGGACGACACCGGCCGACGGACCGACCAGGGTGTGGTCGATCGGCATCGCCAGCCGCGGATCGAGCCACGTCGGCCACGTGCCGAGCGCCGCGGCGTGCACGGTCGACGCGGCGTCCCGGCACGAACCGAGACCCCCGTCATCGAAGCTGTCGACCGATCCGTTGAAGTCCCCCGATACGACCACGTCAGCGCCGCGGCCGCACTGTTCGCCGACCCACCGCAGATCGGTCCGCCAGCCCGCCAGGCCACGCCCGATCGGTTGCGGAGCGTGTAGGGCGACGATCGTCGGGATCGACGGCCCGGACACCGTCATCGTCTTCACCGGATCGACGCCGGACGACATCGAGGCGCCGGACGCGCGATCGGCCCCGACGAGCACCGCCACCTGCGTGCCGGCACCACCCATGAACAGCCGCACCGGCCGACCGTGCTGCCCCATCGCCCGCGCCACAGCGGCGGCGGCCCGTCGGTCGCCCACGTCGGGGAGCACGACGACGTCCGCCCGTGCGGTCAGTGCCGCACGGGCGATTCCCTGCGGACCGACGAGTCCGCCGTTGGTGTTCCACTCGAACACCCGGAGCGCACCCCGGACACCGTCGACCGGCCGCACGTCCCACCCCCGCACGCTGAGCACCGCCGAGTTCGCCACGGCGACGACGAGCAGGAGCCCACCGAGCGACGCTGCAACCAGCCGCACGAGTCGCGTGCGTCGCAGGACGACGGCGACGAGCACCAGGGCGAGACCGGCAGCGACCAGTCCCGCGGTCACGAGAGACCGGGCCGGCAGCACGGCGGCGAGCACCGGAGCCCGCCCCACACCGAGCCACGGAGCAGCGACGAAGACGGCACCCAGGACGGCACCGACCAGCAGCACGATCACGACCGCCACGGCGGTCCGGACGGCAGCACGACGACGAGGCACCCTCGGATCATCGTGGACGGCAGCCTGCAGCCGCCGGTGAACGGCGACCTCGCGCTGAGGATCCTGCTGGGTCCCAGCACCCGCCGCGCCCGCAGCGGCGCGGGGCACCACCGCACCCGCAGCGGCGCCGGGGACCAGCCCACGCCGTGGGGCGTCACGACGCCGGACTGGAGGATCGGTGCCAGCTGGCACCGAGCCTCCAGTCCGTCACCCGCCCACGTCGCGAGCCGCACGCGCGACCGCGGGCAGCTAGCTGCCGTTCGCCGCGACCACGTGCCACACGAGCATGCCGACCGTCACGAGGGTGCCGAGCACCGAGACGATCGCCGCGACGACGCCGAGTCGGCGTCCGCGACCGGGCCGCACGATCGCGACCACCGCGAGGATCGACGCGACGAACTGGAACGGCCACCCGAGCACGAACACCGACGGCCAGCAGCTGCAGTACAGGCCGGTCAACGCGAGGAACAGCGCGAGCAGGGCGATGCCGAGCCGGTTCGCCCCGGCGTCGTCCGGCTCGCCGCCCACGCTGTCGGCGCCGTCGTCGAGCGGGCCGCCCGGGTACGGGTTGTCGGGGCGGAGCGCCTGCAGCGCCCGGATCCGTTCGGCGTCGAGCCCACCGTCGCGGGCACGGGCCGCATCGGCCAGCGCGAGCGCGTCGTTGCCGTGCCCCGCAGCCTCGTGCTGGGCGATGGCCCACGCGAAGAGCGCGCGCTGTCGGGGGTCCGAGCGGGTCGCGGCGTCGACCGCCCAGCCGAGCGTGGTGAGGAAGAGCAGGCCCCCGAACGCGAGCAGGACCGCCCGGCCCGGCTCGTCGGGGTCCACCCGGAAGAGCACCACGCTGCACACCACCATGCCGACGCCGAACAGGGCCGTCGCCCCGATCTGGCCGCGCCAGTAGCCGTTGCCCGAACTCGCCCCCGCGGGTGTGGTCATGCAGCGACCCTAGTGCCCGGGTGCCGATGCTCGAGGACCCGCAGCGAGCCGATCGTTCGTCGACTCGCTCGTGCCCCCCGCTGGGAGCGGAGGCGGGAGGATCAGGTCGGAGTGCCGAGCTGGTAGCCGGTGCCGCGGATCGTCGTGATGAGGTCCCGGTCGGTCTTCCGCCGGATGTAGTGCACGTACGTGTCGACGGTGTTCTCCTGCTCGCCGTTCTCGAACACGGCGGAGAGCAGGTGCTTCCGCGAGAACGCGCGCGCTGGCTCCGCCGCGAGGAACCGGAGGAGGGCGCTCTCCTTCTCGGTGAGCAGGATCCGCCCGGAGTACGGCGAGTGGATGCTGTGGTCGTCGGGGTAGAAGGTCCAGCCTCCGATCTCCACCCCCGTCCCTGTGCCGGTGTAGTCCCGGGTGAGGGCTCGGAGTCTGGCGGCGAGTTCGTCGAACTCGAACGGCTTCACGAGGTAGTCGTTCGCTCCGGCGTCCAGACCGGAAACGCGGTCGCGGAGTTCGCCGAGTGCGGTGAGCATGAGGACCGGGGTACTGATCCGTCGGCTCCGGATCGCGCCGACGAACTCGGTGCCGTCCATGCCGGGGAGCCGGCGATCGACGACCATGACGTCGAAGTACTGCTCCACCGCCGCGACGAGCGCCTGCTCACCGTCCGGCGCGAGGACCACGTCCCAGTCGTCGCGGAGCACCTCGGCGACGAGCGGCCCGAGCCTGGGGTCGTCCTCGACGAGGAGCAGCCGCTGTCCCATGGCATTCATCCTTCCGCGATCGTCCGTGTCGTGGTCGGGATGTCCGTCGGTGTGCGGTGTGTCGGGATCCGGAGGGCGAAGACCGTTCCCTGATCGCCGGTGGACTCGACGGTGACGGCTCCTCCGGCGCGGACCGCGATCTCCCGGACCAGCGCGAGCCCGATGCCGTACCCCGTGCGCGTCGCGGCGCGTTCCGGGCCGGGCCCGGTGCCGTGCGCGAAACGTTCGAACACCCGCGCCGGCGCGATCCCGGTGATGCCCGTGCCGTCGTCCTGCACGCGGACGCACACTCGGTCGGGCTCCGATGTGGTGGTCACGGTGACGGTGCCGCCCGGTGGGGTGTGGCCGATGGCGTTGTCGGTGAGGGCGACGAGACACCGGTGCAGCTGTGTCGGCGTCAGGGCCACGGTGGCGCTGTGGTCGGCCACGCGGAGGCGCACCTGCCGTTCGGCGGCCAGCACGCTCATGTCGCGGCGGAGCACCGCCAACCCGTCCTCCAGACGTGTGACGCCCGGTTCGGTGGGTGTCCCGGCAGCGGCTCCGAGGAGGTCGTCGACGATGTCGATCAGGATCCGCGTGTCGCCGGTGACCTCGTCCACGATGCCGCGGCGCGGATCGTCGGCGGGTGTCTGCATGCGGAGTCGTTGCACGCGGGCATGGAGGACGGCGAGCGGTGTGCGCAGTTCGTGACTGGCGTCCGCGACGAAGGTCCGCTGCACACGCAGCGCCTCGGTCAGCGGGCGGACCGCGCGGCGCGCGATCAACCAGGACGCGACTCCCGCGAAGACGATCGCGAGCCCGCCGACCCCTGCGATCGCGACCGTGAGATCGACGGTGTCCAGGGTGATGTGCACGTCGAGCGGGCCGGCCTGCTCCCGCTGCTGGCCGGGGGTGAGCTGCCAGACCACGTACGCGACGACCAGGGCGATGATCCCGACGACCAACGCGGCTGACACTGCCGCGACGCGCACGGCGATCCCGATGACCGAGCGTCGAGAGGCGAGGCGATCCGCGTCCTGGTCCGGCTCGCGACGGAGCGACCAACGTGCAACGGCATCGACGAGTCGATGCCATGTGGTGCCGATCATGCGGTCGCTCCGTCCCTTCCCGCGAAGCCGACCAGATCGGTCCACCGGGATTTCTTGGTGAAGTCTTGCAGGCCCCTTCGTACCGTCGTCAAACCGAACCGGGCAGCAGGCCCACGGCACGACGAGGAGCACGCCATGACCCATCTGACCGCCAGGCCCCGCCCGCTGCGCAACAAGGTCCCCGACCCGACCCCGTCGTTCTGGATCATCAAGGTCCTCGCCACGACCGTCGGTGAAACCGCAGCCGATCTGCTCAGCGACACCCTCGGGTTCGGTCTCCCGCTGACGACGGCCGTGATGGCCGCAGTGCTCGTCGTGTTCCTGGTGCTGCAGTTCCGGACGCGGGCCTACCGGCCGGTCACCTACTGGGTCACGGTCGTGCTGATCAGCATCGTCGGGACCTGCATCACCGACAACCTCACCGACGGGCTCGGCGTTCCACTGGGTGTGAGCACGACCGTGTTCGCGGTCGCTCTCGCCGTGGTGTTCATCGCCTGGTACCGGACCGAGCGCACGCTCTCGATCCACGAGATCGACACCACCAGGCGGGAAGCGTTCTACTGGCTGGCGATCCTGTTCACCTTCGCGCTCGGCACCGCGGCCGGTGACCTCATCGCCGAGCAGACCGGCCTCGGCTACCTGCCGTCCCTGCTGTTGTTCGCCGCAGCGATCGCCGCGGTCACGGCCGTCTGGTTCATCGGCCGTCGCGGTGCCGTCACCTGCTTCTGGATCGCGTACATCCTCACCCGTCCGCTCGGTGCGTCGACCGGGGACCTGCTCTCCCAGCCGACACACGACGGCGGGCTCGGCATCGGGACCATCACCACGAGCATCGTCTTCCTCGCCGTCATCGCAGCGCTCATCGCATGGATCTCCGTCGGCCTCCACGAACGCGTGCGGACCGGCGCCCACGAGCAGCTGTCGTCGTGATCGCCCGGTCCCGCTGACCGAGTCCACTTCGCCCGCACCCAGCCGGAAAGGCCACGATGCTCACCGTCCCGCTCGCCGTCCACCTGTTCGACGCCGGATCCGTCCTGCACGCGTTCGGCCCCGCCGTCCTTGCGGGGATCGCAGTCCTCATCTTCATCGAGTCCGGGGTGCTGTTCCCGTTCCTGCCCGGTGATTCGCTCCTGGTCACCGCAGCGATCACGAGTGCTGCACTGGGCATCGCGCCATGGCAGGTCGCGGTCGTCGCGTCGATCGCTGCCGTCGCCGGGGACCAGGTCGGCTACTGGGCCGGTCGACGCTTCGGCCGCCGGCTCTTCCGTGCGGGTGCACGGGTACTCACGACCGCTCGGTTGGACGAGGCCGAAGCGTTCTTCACCAGGTGGGGCGGGCTCTCCCTGGTCCTCGGTCGGTTCGTTCCGGTGGTCCGGACCTACGTCCCGGTCGCGGCGGGAACAGCGGACATGCACTACCGCAGGTTCATCCTGTGGAACGTCGTCGGTGCGGTGGGCTGGGCCTGCGGACTCACGGTGGTCGGGGTGCTGCTCGGCGGGATCCCGTTCGTGGCGCACAACATCGACGTCCTCATGATCGTCGTCGTCATCGTCTCGATCCTGCCCATCCTGATCGGGGTGGTCCGGAAGCGAGCGCGCAGCCGGACCGACCGGAGCCGCCCGGACGAGCAGCCCGTGGCGAGCGACCGATGAGCGTGACCGGCACCCGGACACTCCCGAACCGGGTCGCCGAACCGTCCGGGTCGTTCTGGGTGATCAAGATCCTCACCACGGGGATGGGTGAGGCGCTGTCGGATCGGCTCGTGACCCGCTTCGCCCCGGCCCCCACGGTCCTGATCACCGGGGTCGTGTTCGTCGTGGTGCTCGCTGTCCAGTTCCGGTCTCGCCGCTTCTCGCCGTGGAAGTACTGGTCGGCGGTGGCGATGGTCGCAGTCTTCGGCACCATGATCGCCGATGTCGCGCACGTGGTGGCAGGGATTCCCTACCTCGTCTCCACACCGGTGTTCCTCGCAGTCCTCGTCATCGTGTTCGCCGCGTGGCGACGAACCGAGGGGACCCTCGACGTGCACACCGTCACCACCACCCGACGTCAGGAGTTCTACTGGGCAACCGTGATCGTGACGTTCGCCATGGGCACTGCGGCGGGTGACCTCATCGCCTCGACGCTGCACCTCGGGTACCTGCTCGGTGCCGGCGTCTTCCTGGGCGGGATGGCGGTGGTCGTCGTGCTGCGGCGGACGAGGACCCTCGGCCCGGTCGCGGCGTTCTGGACCGCGTACGTCCTGACCAGACCGCTCGGCGCATCGGTCGCGGACTGGCTGGCCGTCTCCCCGCTCCGAGGTGGACTCGGCTACGGCGCCGGCATGGTCAGCGTGATCGCGTTGCTCGCGATCCTCGTCGTCATCGCGATCACGAGCGACCGCCGACGCTCCGGTCCACGCACGGCGTCTGACGGCTGACACCGTTCCGGCCGTACAGTGCACCAGATGACCGAGCAGCTGACATGACCGAAGACGTCCTGGTGCGCACGGTGCTCGGCGTCCTTGCGCTCGTCGCGACGGCGACCGTCGTCCTGCTCGCTGCTCGCGCGTCGGCACCCTGGGCTCCGGCAGCGGCGATCGCGCGAGGTGTCCTGCAACTCGCTGCCGTCAGCCTCGTGCTCACCGGTGTCATCCGATCGCCCGTCCTGATCAGTCTTGCGCTCGGGGTGATGTTCATCGTGGCGACGTGCACGTCGGCCCGTCGGCTCGGGGACCTCCGGACGATGGTGCTGCCGGTCGCCGGAGCCATGGCGTCCGGCATCCTGGTCAGCGCGGTCGTCGTCTTCGGGAGCGGAGCCATCGCACTCTCGCCCCGCTACGCACTCGCGCTCGGCGGCATCGTCATCGGCAACGCGATGTCGATCGCGACCATCGCCGGTCGTCGCTTCCGCGAACTCGTCGACGATCGGTGGGACGAGATCGAGGGGTGGCTCGCGCTCGGAGCGACACCCGGCCGCGCCACCGCGGACCTGGTCCGACGCGCCGTGAGTGCCGCCCTGGTGCCGACGGTCGACCAGACGAGGACGACCGGGCTCGTCACCCTGCCCGGCGCATTCGTGGGGGCCGTGTTCGGTGGCGTGTCCCCGCTCGAGGCCGGGCGCTTCCAGATCGTGGTGCTCGCCGCGATCATGGCGACCGGCAGCATCACCGCCGTGCTGCTGACCCGTTGGCTCGCCCCGGTACGGACCAGGCCGGCCGTCGAGACGACCCGCTGACCGCTTCGCGAGGCCGGCAGCGTGCGCCGATCCGGAGCGCGAGCGGTACTGCAGCGGGAGCGCCCCGACTACTGCGGACGCAGTACGTGAGCCAGGCGCCGACGTGTGTGCCGTCGTGTGCTCGAGGACTCTCACCCACTCCCAGTCCGTGCCGCGCCACGCGCCTGCTCGCCGCGCCTACGCTCCGAACGTCCGGCCATCCCCCGACGGAAGCGGCCCCCGTGTCCTCGTACCTGCTCTGCGCCCCGCCCGTCTACGGCCACCTCGCGCCGCTCGTCGACGTGGGCCGCGACCTCGCCGAACGCGGCCACGAGATCACCGTGCTGACGGGGTCCAAGTACCGCGAGCTCGTCGTCGGCGCCGGGCTCCGGTTCGTGCCGCTGCCCGCCGACGTCGACTTCGACGACGCCGATCTGCAGGAGCGGCTCGCCGACGCCAGTGCGGCACGCGGGATCGCCGTCGTCCGCGAGGGCATCATCGCCATGTTCGTCCGCGCGATCCCGTCCCAGTACCGCGCGCTGACGGCGCTGCTGTCAGCGGGGCGCTTCGACGCGGTGCTCGGCGAGGCGTCGTTCACCGGGCTCGCGCCGTACCTGGCCCTGCCGTCCGCGGAGCGTCTGCCCGTGCTCGGGATCGCGACCACCCCGGTGACGCTCACCAGCGTCGACGCGGCACCCTTCGGCACTGCGCTCTCCCCGGGACGCGGGCCGGTGGCTCGCGCGCGCAACCGACTGCTCACCGCCGCGATCCACCCCCTGCTCACCCGGCCGCTGCGTCGAGCGGTGGACGCCGTGCTCGCCGAGGTGGGGGCACCGCCGTCGACGATCGACACCTTCGACTTCGCGTACCGCGCGTTCGACACCCTGTTCCAGCTGAGCGTCGCGGAGCTCGAGTACCCGCGCCGGGAGCTCCCCGACTCGGTCCGGTTCCTCGGTCCGGTCGGGGCCCGCGCGGCACCGACGCCCGGGGCCGACCTGCCCGCGTGGTGGGACGACCTGGACACCGACACCCCGGTGGTGCTCGTGACCCAGGGCACGATCGACACCGTCGACCTCGGCCGGCTCATCGCGCCGACGCTCCGCGCCCTGGCGGACGAGGACGTCCTCGTCGTCGCGACCACCGGTGGCCGCCCCGTCGACCAGGTTCTCCGCGCGCTCGGCACGGCACTGCCCGCCAACGCCCGGGTGGCGACCTTCCTGCCCTACGACCAGCTCCTGCCGCGGTGCAGCGTCGTCGTCACGAACGGCGGGTTCGGCGGCGTGCAGCGTGCCCTCGCACACGGCGTGCCGCTCGTGGTCGCCGGGTCGACCGAGGACAAGCCGGAGGTCGCCACCCGGGTCGCGTGGGCCGGGTGCGGGCAGAACCTGCGTTCCGGGACGCCACGACCGGCGGCGATCCGTCGGGCGGTCCGCGAGGTCCTGGCGACGCCGACCCACCGCGCCCGCAGCCGTCAGGTCGCGGCGTCGATCGCGGCCCTGCCGGACCCCGTCGACGACATCGAGGCCGGGCTGGCGGCGGCCGTCGCCGCGGACGGCACCCCGCGACGCTGACCCCGCCTGCCGGCCCACGTCGTGGGGTCGAGATGAGACGGACGGGAGGCCCGGTGCCAGCTGGCACCGGGCCTCCCGTCCGGCTCATCCCGGGTCGTCGTGCCCGGTGCCGGTCCGCGGTGCCGTCGCGGACGCCGTCCGGATCCGGAGCGGCACGGTCCCGGCGACGTACCGGTCGTCGCCCGCCTCGAGCGGGCGGCCGTCCTCGGCGGTGCTGGACCGGCGCACCTGCAGGAGCGCCGCGCCGGGCCGGACCCCGAGGAGCGCGGCGTCGGCGTCGTCGGCCAGCAGCGCGTCCACGGTGGTGACGGCGGCACCGACCCGGATGCCGAACCGGTCCTCCAGGGTCGCCGACACCGACGTCTGCCCGCCGGGGATCGTCCGGATGACGGCGGCGACCCACGGCGCGTAGGCGGTGCGCTCGAGCATGACGTCGACACCGTCGAGGGAGCGCACCCGCACGACGTGCAGGACGGGCTCGTCGTGCGCGGCGCGGAACAGGCGCCGCTCGCGCACGGTGGCCGGCCGTTCCTCGACCGCCACGACCCGCCCGCCGGGCTCGTGCCCCCGGGCCCTGGCCAGTTGACCGAAGGACTCGAGCACACCCGCGTCGTGACCGAGCGTCGTGGTGCGCACGCGCCAGCGGGAGCCGGCACGTGCCGTCAGGACCTGCCGCTCGCGGAGCATCTCGAGCGCGTTCCGCACGGTGCCCCGCGCGACGGCGTAGTCGGCCGCCAGGTCGTGCTCGGCCGGCAGGACGCCCGTGGCGTCGAACTCACCGCGGAGCACCCGGTCGGCGAGGTCCTCGGCGATGTCGCGGAACAGTGGTCGCACCCGGTGATCCTCCCCCGCCGCGGCTCGAGCTGTCCAGGTGTGTGGGAGTCCTCCTGGGATCGACACCGGAACCGCAGGGCCGAGCCACGGCGCACCTGGACAGGTCGATCCCGACTCCACCGGACGCGTTCACCCCGCCGCCACGGCCGGGCAAGGCACGGTTCAGCGCACCTCGTTGTCATGCTGACGGGCGCTCCTCCCCCGCAGCGCCCGCACTCCCACGACCTGGAAGGCCTGCGATGAGCACGAGGAAGCCCGAACACGGCGCACCCGACGTCAGCCTGGACGCCGCACCACCGCTGACCCCGGACGCGGCGTACACCGCAGCGGTCCGCCCCGGCCTGAGCCGCCGGACGGTCCTGGTCGGCGGCGCAGCAGCGATCATGGCCGGCGTCGCGGCAGGGTCCGCGTTCGGACCGGGCGCGGCCGACCGCGCCAGCGCCGCGACCGCCCGTGCCGTCCCCACCGGCACGATCGCCGACGTGAAGCACGTCGTCGTGCTCATGCAGGAGAACCGGTCGTTCGACCACTACTACGGCACGATGCCCGGGGTCCGCGGGTTCTCGGACAAGCAGGCGCTCGAGCTGCCGACCGGACACGACGTCTTCCACCAGCCGGCGGCGGCCCGCACCGACGGAGGCGCGATGCTGCCGTTCCGGCTCGACACCACCCGGTTCAACGCGCAGAACGCCGACGGCCTCGACCACTCCTGGGGCGGTGGGCACACCGCGTGGAACGGCGGGGCCTGGAACCGGTGGGTCGACGCGAAGAGCGCCCAGACGATGGGCTACTTCACGAGCGAGGACATCCCGTACCAGCGCGCACTCGCCGGAGCGTTCACGGTCTGTGACGACTACCACTGCTCGCTCAACGGTCCGACGACGCCGAACCGCCTGTACCAGTGGTCCGGCACCATCGACCCCCGCGGCGCCCAGGGCGGACCGGCGACCGACAACCCGGCGGACTACGAACCGGTGTTCGCCTGGACCACCTACGCCGAACGACTGCAGGCGGCCGGGGTCACCTGGAAGACCTACGCCAACGACGAGGTCGGCGACAGCTCCGCCGACCCGTACGTCGGCGACTACGGCGACAACCCGCTCTGGCTGTTCGAGCAGTACCACCGCGCGCTCGCGTCCTCCGACCCCGCCCAGCAGGAACTCGCCGCGCGTGCCGGGCTGCACGACGGGTGGAAGCCGAACTCCGGCAAGGGCCTCGACGTCACCCACCTGCTCAGCCAGTTCGGGCAGGACTGCGCGACCAACAGCCTGCCGACCGTGTCGTACGTCGTCGCCCCCTACGGCTGGAGCGAACACCCGGCCGCCAGCCCGGACTACGGCGCCCACTACACGAACGCCGTGGTGCAGGCGCTCTTCAGCAACCCGGACACCTGGGCCTCCACCGTCCTGCTCGTCAACTACGACGAGAACGACGGGTACTTCGACCACGTCGTCCCCCCGTTCGCCGAACCCGGCACCCCCGACGAGTACGTCGACGGCCTGCCCATCGGCATGGGCGCCCGCGTGCCGATGACCGTGGTGTCCCCGTGGAGCCGTGGCGGGTGGGTCAACTCGCAGGTGGCGGACCACACGTCCGTGATCCAGTTCCTCGAACACGTCACGGGCGTCCGCGAGCCGAACATCTCCGACTGGCGACGGACCGTCTCCGGGGACCTGACGAGCTGCTTCGACTTCAGCACCCCCGACGCGAGCATCCCCGGCGCCGACGTGGTCCCCGGCATCGAGCAGACCCGCGCGCTGGTCGCGGCCGCCGACGCCGACCAGGCGAAGCCGCCCATCGAGGAACCCGCGATCGGCGCGCAGACCGTGCCCGTCCAGGAGCCCGGCACCGTCCGCCGTCGGAGCCTGCCCTACCGGCAGCACGCGGACGCGACCGTCGACCGGAGCACCGGTCGGGTCACCGTGACGCTCGCGAACGACGGTCGCCAGGGGGTCAACTTCCTCGTGTACCCGAACACCGCGATGCCGTTCGCCGCGCACCCGAAGACCGTCCCCGTGGGTGCGACCGCCGACTGGGCGTGGGACACCACGACGACCGACGGCGCCTACGACGTCAGCGTCTACGGACCCGACCGGTTCCTCCGGCGCTTCGCCGGCACCGTCGCGGTCGGTGGTCGGTCGACCGGCGGGGTCCCGCACGTCTCGGTCGTCCGGGACACCCGCGGTCGGCGCACCCTGCAGCTCCTGCTCGAGAACACCGGCGGGGCAGAGCTCCGCTTCGTGCTCGTGGCCAACGACTTCGTGGAGCACCGCGAGACCGCGCACGTCCGCGGTTCCGGGCACAAGACGATGCACTGGCCGCTCGACGAGTGGGGGTACTACGACGTGGTCGTCACCGCGGACGGTGTGCCCGGGTTCCGGTACCGCTTCGCCGGGCGCGCGGAGCGCTGAGGCGGGCCGACCCACGTGGGTCGGCAGGGGCGGTCAGGCCGCGTCGACGACGAAACGGGAGGCCCGGTGCCAGCTGGCACCGGGCCTCCCGTCTCGTCTCGTGACCGTCTCACGTCCGTCCCGCGTGCCGTCTCGCTTGCCGTCTCACGCGTCGGCGGCGGTCCCGGCGGGTGCCACCGGTGTGACCGGGCTCGCGGCGTCGGCGTCGGCTCGCGCAGCCTGCCGGGCCAGCGCCGCGTCCAGGAGGCGTTCGACGAACGGCAACGCCACCACGATCGCACCGACGACGGCCGCGACGGGGACGTTCACCGTCCAGCCGCGCAGGATCGAGTAGATGGTGGCGCCGAGGACGACCCACACCACGACCGTGAGCGGCCGCACCGGACCGGCGTCGGCGAGCAGGTTGATCGCGTCGACGGCCGCGGGCAGCCCTCGCCGTCCGAGCAGTGTCAGCATGACCCCGATGACGATGAACCCCATCGCCCGGACGATGCCGACCCAGGCGACGTCGCTTGCCGGATCCGCCAGCACACGCTGGATGAAGACCACCGCTGCCAGGACCCCGACGGCGAACAGGGCGACGATCACGAGGACGGTCAGGAGACGGACGGAGCGGCGCACGAGGACTCAGCATAGAGACCCGACGCGGCGCCCCGACGCACCGGCTCGACTCGCTAGGCGACGACCACCTGCGCGTTGACCAGGATGTCGTGCAGGTCGGGACGGAGCGCATCCTGTGAGGTCGTCCGGACCTTCACGATGAGCGCCGCTCCCGGCTTCGCGAAGGCGCGCGCGACCGTCGCCGACCACGACCCGTCCGTGTTGTGCCCGGCGATCGACAGGAACTGCGCGGTGCCGCCGGTGATCGTCGGCAGCAGCTGCTCCTCGAGTCGGTCGGCCGGCAGCCCCGCGGCCGTGAACAGCTGCTCGGTGGCGGCACGGTCCCCGATCGTCGGGTCGAGGTCGGTCAGCCGCTGCTGCGTGATGGTCGCCACGGAGCCGTCGGCGTTCGTGTACTCACGCGACCCGGTGGTCGGGTCCTCACCGGTCTGCTCCCAGCCGTCGAGTGCCGAGACCTCGAGCCCGAACGCGGGCAGCGTGCTCGCCGAGAGCGCGTCGCCGTCTTCGAACGTGAGGTCCTTCGTGGCCGAGTCGACGGTGGCCGGCGCGGTCGGCGTCTCCGTCGGTGCCTGGGTCGGCGCTTGTGTCGGTGCCGACGACCGCGGTGTGGCCCGCTCCGTCCCCGGTGCCGTGGTGCCGGTCCCGGCGCAGCCGGAGAGTGCGAGCACGGCGATCACGGTCGCCGTCCCCGCCGTGGTCATCCTGGATGTGATGGACATGTGGTTCCCCCTCGGATCCCGCCGTGCGCCCCGTGCACCGGTCGGTCCGAATCGGAGCCTACGGGTCCCGGCAGCGGCGCGCCGCTCGGGCTCGCGTATCAGCCGACCGGACCGGCGGTGTACATCGGTTCGGCGCCGGTCGTCACCGATGCCCGCACCCCGCCGCCGACCAGACGGACCGTCAGCGTCCCGCTGAGCGCCGTCGCCGACAGCGACACCCGTCCGTGCAGCGCCGCCCCGCGCGGCCAGCAGGCGCTCGTGCCCTCGAGCTGGTCGGCCGACGCGACGAGGCAGATCGTCGAACCGTCCCGACCGACCCCGGCCCAGACGTTCCACGGTGTCGCCGCGTCGTCGCCCGACAGCGATCGGTTCGTGAACACCAGACGGGTGCTCGAGGGTTCCATCGGCGTCGCGATCCCCGCTGGCGGCCGGTCCGCGACGGTCTGCGGCTGCTCGAGCCGCCGGTCGATCGTCACCGTTCCGGCTGGCGGCGTGACGGTGGTCGTGGGGTCGACGGGGCGCGCCCCCAGCGACAGTCCGACCCCGGTCCCCGCGACGAAACCGATCACGACAGCGGCTGCGCCGAGGGTCCAGAGGACGCGGTGGCCGGAGCGTCGGATGCGACCGGCTCGCTGGCGGACGCCGGCCAGGAGGCCCCTGCCGCGGTCGTCCGCATCCGTTCCGCGGTCGGCGGCTCGCGTTCCGTGCGCGTCGGCTGCGGGTGCGCTGTCGACGCGGTGCGGGTCGGCGTCGTGCGAATCGGCGTTGTGCGGATCGGGCCCGGAGCGGGCGGCGAGGGCACTCCGCGCGTCGGCCGCGTCGGCCGACGTGGACGCGGCTCCCCAGGCGATGCGTTCCAACCGTGCCCGTTCGGCGTCGGCGTCCTCGGTCGGGTTCATCGCACTGGTCGCCCCGGCCCTGGAGCGGTCACGAGTCCCTGCTTGCGCCCCGAGCACGCTTGCGGCTGTGCGCACGGGCAACGAGCACGGAGCCGATCTGCACGGCGGCGAGGATGATCCAGATGACCGCCATCTGCGTGTGGAACCGGGACGGTTCGACGACGGCCAGGACGAGCCAGACCAGCGCGATGACCGCCCACACCCAGACGAGCCACGGCAGGGGCCGGCCGATCAGCCGTTCGAGCAGACTGCGTCGCTGCATCTCGGTCATGGCGCTGACGCTACCGGACGCCAGGGTGATCGCCGAGGACCCGGGGCGACGATCGGTCAGATCCTTCCGGATCTGGTGGCTGCCGTTCCGGAAAGCGGGCCGAAGCGGTCAACCCGCCGGCAGCGCGCGGCGTCAGGCTCAGCTCCGCACCGTGCACGGTCGCGATCATCGCCACGAGCGGCAGGCCGAGTCCGTGCCCGCTCCCGTTCGTCCGCGTGCGGTGGCGGCGGCGGAACGGCTCCGTCAGCTCGTGCGCCTCGTCGGCCGGGATCACCTCGCCGTCGTTCTCGACCCGGAGCTCGGACGACCGATCGTCGAGGACCACCCGCAGGCTCCCGCCGGAGACGTTGTGGACCACGGCGTTCCGGATCAGGTTGCCGACGAGTTGCCCGAGCAGCGGTCGGTTGCCCAGCACGACGACGTCGTCGAGTTGGACCGACACGACGATCCGCCGGGCGAGGCGTTCCGCGTCCACTGCCAGCAGCGCGGCCGCGACCTCGTCGCGGAGCGACACCGGGCGCGCGTCGATGGGTTCGTCCCCCCGTGCCAGGTCGAGCAGCGCCGTCGTCATCCGGATCATCTGGTCCGTGGTGACGAGCAGCCGTTCGAGGGTCTGCGTCCGGTCCGGCCCGTCGGGTGTGCGGAGGGCGACCTGGAGCATCGTCTTCATCGTGGCGAGCGGGGTCCGGAGTTCGTGCGAGGCGTTCGCCGCGAACCGCGACCGACTGACGAAGGCGGTCTCCAGGCGGCCGAGCATCCGGTTCAGCGTCGCACCGACGTCGCGGATCTCGTCCGGTGGACCAGAGACGTCCACCCGGGCGTCCAGCGTCCCGGCACCGAGCCGGTCGGCGGTCGTGATGATGTCGCGCAGCGGGCGGAGGAGTCTGCCCGCGACGAGCCAGCTGACGACACCACCGATGCCCCCGACCACGAGCAGCGCCGGGATCGAGACGATGACGAAGAGGCGGAGGACGTCGTCGCGGCCGGTGATCTCGTACACGTCGTGCGTCGACCCGTAGGGGAACGGGCCTGCCGTGAACGCGTAGCCGGGGACGATGGCGAGGACTGCGAAGACGACCGCGAGCATGACGGCGCCGGTGAGCAGGATCAGGGCCGTGTAGGTCAGGGTGAGCCGCGCCCGGATCGACGGACGGTGCAGCGCAGGGATCCCCATGCGTCGTGACCCTCGCGGACAGGACCCTGTGCGATCGCGTACCCGACACCGGGCAGCGTCCGGATGGCGTCGGGACTGCCGAGCTTCTTCCGCAGGGTCGAGATGGTCAGCCGGACCGCGTTGGTGAACGGGTCAGCGTGCTCGTCCCACACCTGCTCGAGCAGCTGCTCGGCACTCACGACGCCACCGTCGGCTCGCAGCAGGACCTCGAGGACCGCGAACTCCTTCCGCCCCAGGCGCAGGTAGCGACCGTCGCGGTAGGCCTCGCGTCGGAAGGGGTCGAGCCGGAGGCCAGCCGTCTCGAGGACCGGGGTGACCGCGCGACGTGCTCGCCGGTTGAGCGCGCGGAGCCGTGCCACGAGCTCCTCGAAGTCGAAGGGCTTCCCCAGGTAGTCGTCGGCCCCGAGCTGGAGGCCGTGGACCCGCTCCGCGAGTGTCGTCGACGCCGTCAACATGAGGACGCTCGGCGCTTCCGGATCAGCAACGATCCGGGCACAGACCTCGTCGCCGTGCAGACCGGGGATGTCCCGGTCGAGCACGACCACGTCGTACGCGTGGACGGCCAGCTGATCGAGCGCGGCGAAGCCCTCGCCCACCGTGTCGGCGGCGATCGCTTCGAGCCGCAGGCCCGCGCGGATCGCCTCCGCCAGGAACGGCTCGTCCTCCACCACCAGTACCCGCACGTCGCTCCTCGCTGCCCCGGCCGATCCGGACCCGGTCAGCACAGCAGATCGGATGTATGCGGAGCGTATGCGCTCGACCAGACGCTCGGCTGACGTGCCGACTGTTCCGATGTGGGCATGTCCAGAACCGACCCCGCGCTCGAGAACCCTGTCCTGCCGTCGTTGACCGGCCTGCGCTGGGTCGCTGCGTTCGGGGTCTTCGCCTACCACGTGCGGAACCTCGGGTACTTCGACGGGAACGCGCAGAGCACCCTGAGCACCGTGGTCGGCAGCGGCGACACCGGCGTCTCGCTGTTCTTCATGCTCTCCGGCTTCGTGCTGGCCTGGTCGGACCGCACCGACGGGGAGCGCGCAGGACCACTGCGAGCGGCACTGCACTTCTGGTACCGCCGTGCCGCGCGGATCTGGCCGCTGCACCTGGTCGCCGTCCTCGCCGCGATCGTCGTGGGAGCGACACTGATGCCGAGCATCCGGACGGCGTCGCCGGCAGCCCTCGTGGCGAACGTCCTGCTCGTCAACGCCTGGCACGCCCCGTGGTGGCAAGCCGGGAACCCGGTGTCGTGGTCCCTCGCCTGCGAAGCGTTCTTCTACCTGACGTTCCCGTTCCTCATCCGACCGATCCGACGCGCTCACCCTGCCGTGCTCACGGCCCTCGCCGTGCTCGCAGCCGTCCTCGTCCTGGTCGCACCGGTGCTCGTGCCGCACCTGCCCGGTTCTCCCGTCCCGGCGAGCTGGCCACCGGCACGGTTCCCGGAGTTCCTGCTCGGCGTCCTGAGCGCTGCCCTGGTGCGCTCGGGCGCCTGGCGGGGACCACGACTCGCGGTCCCCGTCCTGCTGACGGTCGCAGGACTCCTCTCCGCAGACCTGCACCCCAGCTCGGGGTTCGCACTGAGCGGTTGCACGGTCGTGGGGTTCTCCCTGCTGCTGCCCGCGCTCGCCAGGGCGGACGCCGAAGGACGCTCCACCGGTCTGTCGTCTCCACTGCTGGTGCGACTGGGGACCAGGTCGTTCGCGTTCTACCTCGTCCATCTCCTGACGATCGACGCCGTGCTGGCCTTCCGACCCCGGGGCGCGGCCGCCGGAGCCGTCACCAGCACACTCCTGGCCCTGCTCGCGTTGGTGGTCGCGATGGCCGTCGCGACCGTCCTGCACGACGCGGTCGAGGTTCCGGTCCGCCGACTCCTGCTCCGCGGCCTGCGGCCCGCTGTTCGGCCTGGGCCGGAGGCCCGGCGACCGGACGAGGTCTTCAGGCAGCCGATCCGCCCGACGGTCGCACGTTCCCGTCGGTGATCGACTGGCGGTAGGCGTCGATCTTCCGTTCCAATGCGGCCAGGTGACGGAGCAGTTCCCCCTGTCGCTCCAGCACGACCGCGTGGTGGCGCTCGAGGAGCGCGAGTCGTTCGGCGTCATCGGCACCGGCTCGGTACGCGGCCGCGTACTCACGCATCTCCTGCACGTTCATCCCCGTACCGCGGAGCATCACCGTCCCGGCGAGCCAGCGCAGCGCCGCCGTGTCGTACCGCCGCCAGCCATCCGGACCACGGTCGGGCGCGGGCGCGATGCCTTCCTTCTCGTAGTAGCGGATCGTGTCGATGGTGATGCCCAGCACGTCCGCCGCGACGCCGATCGTCACCGGTTCGACGACGTGGACCTCGGGAAGCAGCACAGGGCGCAGTCTCGCACTTGACATGGTGTGCGCACCAGGGTGGATCGTCGTCCTCGCCCGGGTCCTCCCCGGAGAAGAACGGAGAACTCCCGTGCAGCAACTCCCCCTCGGCTCGCAAGGCCTCGTCACGTCCGCACTCGGGCTCGGGTGCATGGGGATGAGCGCCTTCTACGGTGGTGCCACCGAAGCCGGGTCCGTCGATACCATCCGCCGCGCACTCGACACCGGGATCACCCTGTTCGACACGGCAGAGGCGTACGGGCCGTTCGCGAACGAAGAGCTGCTCGGCCGGGCCCTCGGCGCCGACCGGGGCCGCGTGGTCGTCGCCTCGAAGTTCGCCACCGACTTCGCCGACGACGGCACCCCGATCGGACTCGACGGGTCCCCGGAGCACGCACGCCGCGCGATCGACCGCTCCCTCAGCCACCTCGGCACCGACCACGTCGACCTCTGGTACCTGCACCGCGCCGACCCGAACGTGCCGATCGAGGAGACCATCGGCGCGATGGGTGAAGCGGTCGCCGCGGGCAAGGCCCGTGCCATCGGCGTCTCGGAGACCTCCGCCGAGACCCTCCGCCGTGCGCACGCGACGTTCCCGATCACCGCGATCCAGTCGGAGTACAGCCTGTTCGAGCGTGACGCCGAACACAACGGCGTCCTCGACACCGCCAGGGAGCTCGGCATCGGGTTCGTGCCCTTCTCGCCGCTCGGTCGGGGGTTCCTGTCCGGCAACATCACCCGGAAGGACGGCCTGCCCGCCGGCGACGCCCGACGGAACCTCCCCCGGTTCTCCGACGAAGCCATCGACGCGAACCTCCGCATCGTCGACGCGCTCAAGGTCATCGCAGACGAGAAGGGCGTCACCACGGCGCAGCTCGCCCTCGCGTGGCTGATCCAGGCCGGTACCGTGCCGATCCCCGGCACCACGAGGGCATCGCGTGTCGAGGAGAACGTCGCCGCTGCCGACGTGGTGCTCACCGCCGGCGACCTGGATCGCATCGAGGCGGCCGCACCGCACGGTGTCGTCGTCGGCGCCCGCAACACCGAGGTCGGGATGGCGCGAGACCGCGGCTGACCGAGGGTTGTCGTCGTCGTGCTCGTCTTCCTCGCCGCTCGCGGAAGCACGGGCCGGAGCCCACTGCAGGATCAGCAGGACGCCGAGTGGCGTGCACGGCGTGAATGAGCGACGGCGAGCCCGAGCAGCGCGTCGTTCCGGCGGCCGGTAGCGATCCGCTGCCGGACACCGCGTCTCGAGGTTCCGCGTGCCGGCTCCTACGCTGGCGGTGTGGACGAGTGGTGGGATCTTGTTGACGCGGCCGGGGTGC
>NZ_JARVRO010000004.1:0-63148 GCF_030209645.1 Curtobacterium sp. ME-Dv--P-122a | reverse complement strand
GCCGAGTGGTCACGACATGCCGCTCAGGTTCGTCGAGGCGGCACGAAGTGTCGCCTGCGCGCCCGCGAACCGACGCTTTCTGCACCCCCGGCGTGACGCACGTGGCGTGTCGCGCGACCAGGGCGAGGGGCGGGGCGGGCCGGCACCGGGCCTCCAGGCCGTCGGGTGACCGGAGCACGTCGCCGCCGAGTGGTCACGACATGCCGCTCAGGTTCGTCGAGGCGGCACGAAGTGTCGCCCGGGCGCCCATGAACCGACGCTTTCTGCGACCTCGACCGGCGTGAGCGGGCGTGTCGCAGACCGCTCCCGGAGCGTCAGCGCGCGTCGACCGTCACCGTGTGCCAGCCCGTCGCACCGTTGGGCGCCGGCGGCCGGTCCACGCTCGTCTGCACCTCGCCGTCCGCACCGGTCGCGCGCACCTCGATGCGGTGCGAGCCGGCGGTCGGCGTCCACCGCACCACCCACTGCCGCCAGGTGTCCGCGGAGACCGAGTCGGCGAGTTCGGCGCGCTGCCAGTCGCCGCCTCCGACGCGGACCTCGACGGCCTTCACGCCCTTGTGCGGCTGCCACGCGACCCCCGCGATCGCGACCGGCTTGCCCGCGGTCACGGTCGACCCGTTCCGCGGGGTGTCGATGCGGGACTCGAGCTTGACCGGGCCCCGCTCCGACCAGCCGCGCGGGGTCCAGTAGCCTTGCGCGTCGGCGAACCGGGTGACCTCGAGCTCGGTGACCCACTTCGTCGCCGAGACGTACCCGAACAGGCCCGGCACGACCATCCGCACCGGGAACCCGTGCTCGGTCGGCAGGGGTTCGCCGTTCATCCCGACCGCGAGGAGCGCCGCGGTGCCGTCGTCCTGCAGCACGTCGAGCGGGGTGCCGGCGGAGAACCCGTCGATGCTCCGTGAGAGCACCATGTCGGCGTCGCCCGTCGGACGGGCCCGGGCGAGGAGTTCGCGGATCGGGTAGCCCAGCCAGCGGGCCGTGCCGATGAGGTCACCGCCGACCTCGTTCGACACGCAGCTCAGGGTGGCCACGTGCTCCTCGAGCGGCAGCGCGAGCAGCTCGTCCCACGTCAGTGTGATCTCGTTCTCGACCGCGCCGTGGATGCGAAGCGACCAGTCGGCGGGATCGACCTGCGGCACGCGCAGGGCCGTGTCGATCCGGTAGAAGTCGGCGTTCGGCGTGATGTACGGGGTGATGCCGTCGACGTCGAGCGACGCACCCGCGGGGACCGCCGGCGCAGCGGTCGCCGCGGCGGGCAGCCGGATGGCCCGCCGGGCAGCAGCGGCCGCCTGCATCGCGGACGACCCCAGCCTGGAGGCGGTGCCCACCACGATCGCGACGGTCGCCGTCGCGACGCCCCAGACCAGGAACGTCCGGCGCTCCGTCGACGCGGGTCGCGGTGCCGCCGTCGGCACGGTCGCCGCGGCCTCCCACCGACGCAGCCGCTGGAGCAGCAGGCGCAGGACGACCACCGCTGCCGCGATGCCGAGGACCGTCGGGGCGCCGTCGAGCGTCCCGCTGCCCGAGCGGGTGCTGACGGCCAGCAGCGCCAGCACGCCACCGGCGGCGAACACGAGGGCACCGAAGGGTGGGCGCACACGTTCGAGGACGCCGGCACCGGCGCTGATCGCGATGACGATCACCGTCATGAGCACGAACAGGGCGACCTTGTCCCCGGTGCCGAACACGGAGACCATGAAGTCCTTCGCACCCGGGGGAGCGAGGTCGATGACGGCGGACCCGACGGCGACCAGGGGGCTGCCCGCTCCGCCGAGCAGCAGGGCGCCGAACTCGGCGACACCGAGGAACGCGGCGGCGGCCACGACGCCGACGATCGCGGCGATCAGCGTCCAACGTCGGGTCGAAGGGGCATCGGGCCCGCCCGGGCCGTCCGACGGACCCGCCGTCGGTTGGCCGATGGGTTCGTCCGTCGTCTCGGTGGTCACCGCCCGAGCGTAGGTCGCCCGGCCGCTCGTGGGCTGTGTGTGCGCTTCCCCGCGCGTTCATCGGGTTCGGCCAGCAGGTGGCGCGCGGCTCGTGGGAGGATCGGACCGTGCTGCAGCGTCCGGATGGTGTCCCGCGGTCCGGTCGTGCCCGCGGTGCACGGCGGACACCGATGTCTCCGGCACGTCGACTCGCCACCCTGCGCTGGGTCATCGTCGCCGTCTGGCTGGTCCTCCTGATCACCCGGATCGTCGTCGTCTCGACGGCACCGGGCGTCGACCTCTCCTGGTACGGGATCGTCGAGTTCGGCGCGATCGCGCTCGGCGTCGTGGTCATCGTGGTCGCCGTCGTGCGGACCGCGGCGGCACGGCGGCGGCAGGCGGACGAGGCCCTCGCGCTCGCCATCCGGCGGATCGACCCGACGGTGTGGCTCGTCCCGGCAGCGCCGACACCGGAACTCCGCGGCATCGTCGACGAAGTCCGCCCGGACACCCACCTCGGGTCGCGCGTGACCTGGGCCTTCGGTGCGACCGAGGCCTCCCTGTGGGAACTCGACGAACGGCGGGCGACCCGGCTGCTCGTGATCCGGTGGAGTCGCGTCGTGCACGTCGGCCTCGAAGACGTGGCGGACGGCTTCGACGGCTCGGACAGCTCGGACGGCTCGGGGCAACCCGGTGGCTCGCCGCGACCTAGTGCTACCGGTGGTGCTCGCCGCGCGTGTGCGGTGGCGATCCACCACGTGCGACCGGACGACACCCCCGCCGTGGCGACGTTCTTCGTCCGGACCGCCCCGGGTTCGCGTCGGCTGCTCGGGCGCGGTCCACGGCTGGACCGGCTCGTCGCCGACCTGGCGCGGGAACGCATCGTCGCCTGACGCGACGGAGGGCCCCGGTCAGCGAGGCCCTCCTTGCCGAACCCGCACCGACCTCCGTGGCCGGCAACGGGGCAGCAGCGGCAGCGGGCGCGGTCGTCAGTGCGTGGACGGCTCCTGCTCGACCTCGCGGCGGTCGTCGTCGGACCACAGCGTGTGGAAGGTGCCGTCCTTGTCGATGCGCTGGTAGGTGTGTGCGCCGAAGAAGTCGCGCTGGCCCTGGATCAGCGACGCGGGCAGACGGTCGGACGCGAGCGAGTCGAAGTACGACAGCGCGGACGAGAAGCCCGGCGCGGGAACGCCCGACGCGGCCGCGATGCCGACGATGCGGCGCCAGGCGGCTTCGCCCTCGGCGACCGCGTTCGCGAAGTACGGGTCGACCAGCAGCGACTCGAGCTTCGGGTTCTCGGCGTACGCCTCGACGATGCGGTTCAGGAACTGGGCCCGGATGATGCAGCCACCCCGCCAGATCTTCGCGACGTTGCCGAGGTCGATGTCCCAGCCGTACTCCTTCGCCCCGGCGATGATGAGGTCGAAGCCCTGTGCGTACGCGACGACCTTCGAGGCGTAGAGCGCCGCACGGACGTCGTCGGCGAAGGTGTCCGGCACCTCGGCGATCTGCGGACGGTTCTTGACCGACTGCTGCACGGCGGCACGCTGCGTCGGCTTCGACGAGACGGCGCGGGCGAACACGGCTTCGCCGATGCCCGAGACGGGGATGCCCAGGCCCACGGCGTTCTGCACGGTCCAGACGCCGGTGCCCTTCGAGCCGGCCGCGTCACGGATGACGTCGACGAGCGGCTTGCCGGTGTCGGCGTCGCGCTGCTTGAGGACCTCGCCGGTGATCTCGATCAGGTAGGACTCGAGGTCGCCCTTGTTCCACTCGTCGAAGACCTGCACCAGGTCCTCCACCGAGAGTCCGCCGACGCGACGGAGCAGGTCGTACGACTCGGCGATGAGCTGCATGTCGGCGTACTCGATGCCGTTGTGCACCATCTTGACGAAGTGCCCGGCGCCGTCGGTACCGATGTGGGTCACGCACGGTTCACCTTCGGCCACCGCGGCGATCGACTTCAGGATCGGCCCGAGCGTTTCCCAGGCCTCCTTCGAGCCACCGGGCATGATCGACGGACCCTTGAGGGCGCCCTCTTCGCCGCCGGAGATGCCGGTGCCGACGAAGTTCAGGCCCTTCTCGCGCAGGTCGTGCTCACGTCGGATGGTGTCGTGGAAGTTCGCGTTGCCGCCGTCGACGATGATGTCGCCCGGTTCGAACCGTTCGGCGAGCTGCCCGATCACGGCGTCGGTGCCCTTGCCTGCCTGGACCATGATGATGGCGGTCCGGGGCTTCGACAGCGAGGCGACGAACCCGTCGATGTCCTCGGACGCGATGAACCCGGCGTCGCCGTGCTCCTGGAGCAGCTCCTCGGTGCGGGCGTAGGTGCGGTTGTAGACCGCCACCGTGTTGCCTTCGCGCGATGCGAGGTTGCGGGCGAGGTTCGAGCCCATCACTGCGAGTCCGACGACTCCGATGTTCGCCTGACCGTTGTTGTCTGCCACGAGGGCCTCCTTTGTCCTGACGTTGGCGCCCAACCTACGACCGGTGGTCTGGGATCGCACAGGTGTTGCGGGAACTGGGGACCAGAGTTCACCGGATCAATACTGTGGAGGGATGAGCGAGCTCGCTGTCCACCCGCCCGTCCTCGTGATGGGGGTCTCCGGCTCCGGCAAGTCCACCATCGGCCAGGCGCTCACCGACGCACTGGTCGCGCAGGGCGAACCGTGCGTCTTCGTCGACGCCGACGACCTGCACCCGGTCGCCAACAAGGAGAAGATGCGGCAGGGGATCCCGCTCACCGACGAGGACCGCTGGCCGTGGCTCGACGCCTGCGCCGAGCGGATCGCCGCGGTCGAATCGGACGGCTCCCGGTGCGTGATGGCGAACTCGGCGCTCAAGCGTGCCTACCGGGACCGGCTGCGCGAGTCCGCGCCGAGTCTCGTCATCGCCTTCCTCGACGGGTCGCGCGACCTGATCGCCGAACGGCAGTCCCACCGCCAGCACGAGTACATGCCGACGACACTGCTCGACTCGCAGTTCGCGACCCTCGAGCGGCCGCAGCCCGACGAGGCCGCCGTCGCGGTGTCGATCGACGGATCGGTCGACGACACCGTGCGGGAGATCCTCGCCGCGCTCGCGGTCACCACCGACTGACGAAGTTCCACGACCTGCGACGGATCCCGGCAGCTCCTCCACAGGGCGCAGCGCGGCCGTCGTCATCCCCAACCGATCTCCGGACCTGTCTGCTTCGAGGGTGACGCTCGTACCGTCGCTCCATGACCACGATCACTGCCGCCCGTTCAGATACCACTTTTGATACCATCCACCCCATGGCCATGACCCTCCGACTCGACGACGCCGAGGCAGCGGCGTTGCGCAAGCGTGCTGATCTCGAGGAGCGCTCGATGCAGGACGTCGCCCGCGCCGCCATCCGCGAGTACGTCGAGCAGCACAGCCGCAGCGATCTGATCGACGGCATCCTCGACCGAGAACTCCCGCGCTACGCCGAGGCGCTCGAACGACTCGGCAAGTGATCCACCTCACGACCGACGAGGCGTTGCACGTCGCTCGTCGGACCCTGGGGGCTGACTACGCGATCCGCGACGTCGGGCTGCTCGAGGCGGCGGTCGCGCGACCCGCCGCGTCGGTGGGGGGGAACGACGCCTACCCGACGCTGGTCGAGAAGGCGGCGGCGCTCGTCCACTCCGCCGTCCGGAACCACGCCCTGGTCGACGGCAACAAGCGCCTCGGGCTGATGCTGCTCGTGGTCTTCCTCGGCGTGAACGGCGTCCGGCTCCACGCCTCGAACGATCAGGCGTACGACTTCATCGTCGCGATCGCTGAGGGAGAACTCGATGCTGTGCCGGAGATCGCTGCTGCTCTGACCTCGATGGTCTCGGACGCCTGACCGGCCGCTGGAACGGACAGCGGTCAGCGATCAGCGGCGCACCGCACTGATCGCCCCGTGCGGCCGGTGCCCCGGGGCCGTGCGGGTGTGGACGTCCACGACGTCGAACCCCGCTCCGTCCAGCAGCGCCGCCAGGGACGCGGCCGGCCAGCGGTAGGCGGTGACGACGGCGTGGTCGAAGGCCTCGACCGCGGCGCCCTCGAAGAACCCGAGCAGCAGCCCACCGCCGGGGGTGAGCACCCGACGGAACTCGTCGAGTGGCCCACCGATCCGCGACGGTTCGTGGTGGATCACCGAGTACCAGGCCAGGACCCCGTCGACGCTGCCGTCCGCGAGCGGGAGCGCGTCGAGCGATCCGACCCGGAAGTCGACCGAGGCGCCGTGCGTCCGTCGTGCGTGCTCGACGAACTCCGGCACCGCGTCGATGCCGCTGACACGGTGCCCCTGCCGTGCGAGGTGCGCCGTCCAGTGACCGGGGCCGCACCCGACGTCGACCAGGGGACCGCTGCGACCGGCTGCCCAGGCCTCGACGACGGCTCGGTCGTCGGGGTGGACGGCGTCCATCGACCCGAGCAGCGTCGCGTACTCGTCAGCTCGAGCGCTGTACGCCGCCGTCACCCGCTCCGTCATGCGCCCGACCGTACCGCCGCACCGCCGCGGCGCCGAACCGTGCGAGGTTGCGTGTTCCGTGCGACCCGGCAACCCTCGCACCAGGCACGGAACCTCGCACCACGCGGCACCACCCCCGCCGCCAGCGTCAGAGCTTGAACGTCGCCTTCGGGATGTCGGACACGATGCGCCGGGCGGTGCGGACCGCGTCCTCCTCCGAGACCTGGTGCGTGACCACGAGCGACGCCAGGTACGCCGCGTCCGCCCGCCGCGCCATGTCGTGCCGCGCGGGGATGGAGCAGTACGCACGGGTGTCGTCGATGAACCCGGAGGTCTTGGCGAACGACGCGGAGTCGGTGACGGCCGACCGGTAGCGCCCGATGGCCGCCGGGGTGTCGATGAACCACCACGGTGCGCCCGCGTACACGGCGGGGTAGAAGCCCGCCAGCGGCCCGATCTCGCGCGAGAAGACGGTCTCGTCGACGGTGAAGAGCACGAGGTGGAACCCGGGAGCGGTGCCGAAGGACTCGAGGAGCGGCCGGAGCGGCTCGGTGAAGGACCCGACGGCCGGCAGGTCGTGCCCGGTGTCCGGCCCGAAGCGCTCGAGCGTCGGGGTGTGGTGGTTCCGGATCACCCCGGGGTGCAGCTGCATGACGAGGCCGTCCTCGACGCTCATCTCCGCCCAGCGGTAGAGCATGTCGTGCCGGTACGCCGTCGCCTCGGCCTCGGTGACCGACGACGCATCGCGCAGCGCCGCGGCGTGGATGCGTTCCCGCTCGCTCGACGGCAGGGGAGCGGAGCCCGCGTCGAGCACCCCGGTGTCCGTGGCGGTCGCACCGTGCTCGATGAAGTAGTGGCGACGTGCGCGGAGAGCCGCCAACAGCCCTGCGTGGGTGCCCGTGTCGATGCCGGCGGCCTCGCCGATCGACGCGACCACGGGCCTCCAGTCCGACCGCGTCGGGTCGAACACGGCGTCCGCGCGGAACGTGGGGAGCACCCGGCCGGTGAAGCCGGGGTCCGCCGCGAGCTGCGCGTGAGCAGCGAGGTCGTCCGCCGGGCCGTCCGTGGTGGCGAGGACCTCGATGCCGAAGGCGTCGAAGAGCGCGCGTGGCCGGAAGGCGGGGGACGCCAGCAGGCCGGCGATGTGGTCGTACTGGTCGTCCGCGTTGGCGGCGGACGGCGCCTGGTCGAGCCCGAACACGTCGTGCAGTTCCGTCTCGAACCAGTAGCGCACGGGGGTTCCGAGGAAGTCGTCCCAGTGCTCCGCCAGCTGCCGCCAGATGGCACGGCCTGGCGGCGTCGGCTCAGCGGCATCGCGCCAGCGATGCGCCGACGCCGCTGGGCGAGCCTGCGAGCCCGGGCGGGGCCCCGACAGGTCCGCGCGTCCCAGCGCGGCCAGGTCCACCCCGTTCGCGTGCAGCAGGCGGAGCACGTAGTGGTCGGGCGTGATGAGCAGCGACGCGGGGTCGCTGAACGGCTGGTCCGAGGCGATCAGCGCTGCATCGACGTGCCCGTGCGGCGAGATGATCGGGGCGTCCTTGACCGCCTCGTACACGGTGCGTGCCACGGCTCGCGCTCCGGGGTCGGCGGGGAACAGCCGGTCGGGGTGCGGTGCGAGCCGGGTGGGGGTGCTGGTGCGGGTCATCATCGACTCCTTCGAGGGCGGCGGGTTCGGGTGGTGCGAGTGTGGGGCGGCGGGATTTTCGGATCAGGCGGTGCCGGCGTCGGTGCCGGCGCGCGGTGCCGGCCCGGTCGACTCGCGCACGGTCAGGTGGGTGGGCAGGGCGACGGCACCGGACATGTGCTCCCCGGGGAGTTCGTCGGCGGGCAGCGCGCCGAGCCGTCCGAGCAGCATCCGGATCGCGACCCGGCCGGCCCGTTCGATCGGCGAGGTCATCGTGGTGAGCGGCGGGTTGCAGAAGTCGGCGCCGAAGATGTCGTCGCACCCGACGATGCTCATGTCCTCGGGGACGCGGACCCCGCGCTCCCGCAGTCGGGCGAGCATCCCGATGGCGATCAGGTCGTTGAAGGCGATGCACGCGGTCGCGCCGGCGTGCACGGCGGCGTCGGCGGCCGCGGCGCCGGAGTCGACGAAGGGAGCGTGCGGTCCGACCCGGGCGACGCGGATCCCCAGGCGCTTGGCGACCTGCACGAGCGCGCGCCACCGACGTTCGTTCGACCACGAGCTGTCCGGCCCGGCGACGTACAGGATCTCCCGGTGTCCCAGCGACACCAGGTGCTGCACCGCCTGCTCCACCCCGCCGGGGGTGTCGATGAGCACCGATGGCACGCCGGTGGGCCGACGGTTCACCACGACCAGGGGGATCCGCTCGGCGAACCGTGCGATCTGCGCGTCGGACAGGCGTGACGCCGTGAGCACGACCCCGTCGGCCTTCGCCCCCACGGCGGTGAGTGCGGCCATCTCGGCGTCGGCGGACTCCTCGGTGTCGACGAGCAGCTGCGTCCAGCCGGCCCCGGCGAGCTGGTGTTGCGTGCCGCGGATGACGTCGAAGTAGAACGGGTTCGTGATGTCGGACACGAGCACGGCGACGGCGCGGGTGCGACCGGAGGTCAGCGCCCGGGCCTGCGAGTTGGCGACGTAACCGAGCTCGCGGGCCGCTCGCTGGATGCGCTCCTGGGTGACGGGGTTGACCCGGTCGGGCAGGGACAGCGCGCGGGAGACGGTGGACGCGGCGACCCCGGTGGCGTCGGCGATGTCGCGGATGGTGACGCGACGCGCGGCACCAGCGGCGGTGCCGGCAGCGCGAGCACCAACGGCGGCGCCCGCGCCAGCGGCGACGGCGCCACCAGCACCGCCAGCGGCACCGCCCGTGCGCCCGCCGCCGCCCGTCGAGAGGTCCTTCACGAGGCCGAACGTATTCGCGTCTGGCAACAAGTGGCAACCGGTTGCCGCATGTTGCCATCGGCGGAACAGTGGTGCCACCGAGCAGCGCCGCTCGGAGGAGGTCTCGAGGAGGAAACCCCCGTGAAGACGCGAAGACTGCAAGTCCGCACCCTCGTCGGTGCCGTCGCCGTGGTCGCCCTCGCCGCACTGTCCCTGCAGGGATGCGCTGTGGTGAACGGCAGCGGCGACGACCCGAACACCCTCCGCGTGATGATGGGCGCGGACACCACCTACCCCAAGGAACGCAAGCAGTGGCAGCGGGAGACCGCCGCCGAGTTCAAGCGCACGACTGGTGCGGACATCCAGTGGGAGACCTACTCGTCCGCGCAGGAGGAACTGACCGCGATCCAGACGAGCGTCATCTCCGGCCAGGGCCCCGACGTCTACGCGATCGGCACCACCTTCACCCCGACCGCGTACGCCACCGGTGCCTTCGTCGAGATGGGCGCGAAGGAGTGGGACGCGATCGGCGGCAAGGACCAGTTCGACCCCGCCTCGTTCGGCATCTCCGGTCCGAGTCCGTCGAAGCAGATCGGGATCCCGTTCGCCAGCCGTCCGTTCGTGATGGCGGTGAACAAGGACCTGCTCGCCAAGGCGGGGATCACCGACATGCCCACGACGTGGGACGAGCTGACTGCCGATGCGAAGGCCACCACGGGTGACGGACGCCACGGCATGGCGATCGCCTACGCCGACGGCTTCGACCCCTGGAAGTTCGTGTGGGGGATGGCCCAGAACGCCGGCAACACGATCGTCGACGGCTCGAAGGCCGAGATCGACAGCAAGGCCGTCGAGAACGCCTACCGCACCTACTTCGACTGGGTCACGAAGGACGGCGTCGTCGACCCGGCCGCGATCGGTTGGAACAACGCCCAGGCCCTCGCGCAGTTCACCGAGGGCAAGGCCGCGTTCTTCCCGATGACGACCACCACTGCCATCAACTCCTTCACGGGCACCAAGGTCGACGGCAAGTACGAGTTCGCCCTGCTCCCCACCGTCCCGCCGGGTGCGACCGAGCGGCCGTCCGACGGCATCGAGGCCGCCAGCATCCTGTCCGGCGACAACTGGGTCGTCGCCGACTACGGCACCAAGCAGGAGCTGTCGTTCGCGTTCGTCAAGCAGCTCAGCGCACCGAAGGCCCAGCTCGAGTACTACGACCTGTTCGGCAACCTGCCGACGAACGCCTCGGCCGCCGCCGACCTGGCAGCCGACAACCCGCAGCTCAAGCCGATCATCGACGCCGGCCGCCTGTCCAAGCCGACCGCGTTCACCGGCGCCTGGTCCGACATCCAGCTCGCCCTGGTCGACGTGGTCGTGCAGTCGATCCCGTCGCTGAAGTCCGGCGAGGTCACCGACGACCAGCTCCGCAAGCGACTGCAGGACGCCCAGAAGGACGCCCAGGCCACCCTCGACCGTCAGAAGAACGGAGGTCTGTGATGACCAGCACGCAGACCAGGCCCCGCACCGACGCGGCGCCGCCCCGGCCGGTCCGCCCGGCCGGCAAGACGCCCCTCTACAAACGCGAGCGCCCGCTGTGGATGCTCCTGCCCGGCGGCGTCCTCATGCTCGCCGTCATCGTGGTGCCGCTCCTGGTGGGCTTCTGGATCGCGATGCTCGACCTCGACCAGTACACGCTCCGCCAGTGGTTCAGCGCTCCGTTCGTCGGGTTCGCGAACTTCACCGAGGCGTTCACGAACTCGCCGCTGCTGCACTCCATCTGGATCTCGGTGTCGCTGTCGGTGCTCGTCACGGCGGTGAACGTGCCGATCGGGGTCGCCGCCGCGGTCTCGACGCAGAACCGGTTCTCCGGTCGCGGGCTCGTCCGATCGATCTACCTGATCCCGTACGTGCTCCCGGCATTCGTCGTCGGCACGTTCTTCCGCACGATGCTCCAGCCGCAGGGGGTCGTGAACTCGATCCTGCACACCGACGTGCTGTGGCTGAACGGCTCGGCGTCGTACTGGGCGCTCGCCGGCGTGATGATCTGGACGAGCTGGCCCTTCGTCTACCTGCTGTCCCTGGCCGGGCTGCAGGCCGTGGACAACGAGGTGCACGAGGCCGCCGCGCTCGACGGGGTGACCTGGTGGGCGAAGCTGCGGTACATCATCTTCCCGTACCTGCGCGGACCCCTCAGCCTCGCGGTGATCATCTCGATCCTGCACAACATCAACAACTTCACGCTGCCGTTCGTGCTGTTCGGCATCCCGCTGCCGTCCAGCGTCGAGGTGATGCCCGTCCTGACGTACATCGCGAGCTTCCAGTCGTTCCGCTTCGGCCTGTCCGCGGCGATGGCGATCTGCTCGCTCGTGATCGTCGCGATCCCGCTGTTCGTCTACCTGCGGGCGGTCAAGCTCGACACCGGCGACGACGCCGGCCCCAACCGGAAGCAGCGTCGCGCCGACCGCGCCACGCTCGCCGCCGCCCCGACCGCCGCCGACATCGACGGAGCACGCGCATGACCACCCCGAGCACGTCCTTCAGTACCCGCACCCGCCCCACCGCGACGCTCACCGAGAGCATCACGACCGGCAGCGGCGGCCGACGGAGCAAGCGTCCCTACGACACCGACGTCACCCGGCTGCTGCCGCGCTGGCTGCTCGTCACCGTCATCGCGGTGATCATCGCGTTCATCGCCGTCCCGGTGCTCTACATCCTGTTCGGCTCGGTCAACTCCGACGTCGCGGTCGCCCGCGGCGAGTACTTCCCGTCGGAGTTCACCCTGTCGAACTACGTCGAGATCTGGTCCACCGTCGCCCTCGGCGAGGGACTGGTGAACTCGATGCTCACCGCCGGTGCCGTCGCCGTCGCGAGTGCCGCGCTCGCCGTGTCCACGGCCTACGTGCTCGTCCGGTTCCGGTTCCTCGGGCGGCTGACGATCCTGCGTGGGCTCCTCGCCCTGCAGTCGATCCCCGGCACGCTCCTGCTCCTGCCGGTCTTCGTGGTGTTCTCGAACATCGCCAGCGCCACCGGCGTGCAGATCATCGGCACCCGCTGGGGCCTGTTCGTCACCTACCTGACCTTCGCCCTGCCGTTCTCGACGTGGGTGATGGTCACCTACCTGCGCGGCCTGCCGAAGGAACTCGAGGAAGCGGCGCGCATCGACGGCGCCAGCTCGACGAAGATCCTGACGAAGATCGTGCTCCCGCTGTCGTGGCCCGGCATCGTCGTGTCCGCGATCTTCGCTTTCCTGCTCGGCTGGAACGACGTCCTGTTCTCCACGATCATGACGACCCCGAACACCCGGACGGTCGCCGTGGTCCTGCAGGTGCTCGGCACCACCCAGGAGGGCGGCGCCGTCCCGATCTACGGCCAGATGATGGCCGCCTCGATCGTCTGCGCCGTCCCCGTCGTCGCCCTGTACCTGATCTTCCAGCGCTACCTGGTCGGCGGGCTCACCGCCGGTTCCGTCAAGTAGGCCGCAACCCAGAACCGGACTGGAGGCCCGTGGCGGCCCCGCCACGCGCCTCCCGTCCGAACGAAAGGACACCATGACCGACCAGCCCAGTTGGGAACTCTCCGGTTTCGGCGACGAGATCGACGCCGACCCGGTCGTCCAGGTCGCGGTCCTCCAGGCGCTCGGCGCGAGCGCCATCGAGGTCCGCAGCGCCTGGGGCGTCAACGTCGTCGACCTCGACGAGGACCAGCTCGCCGGACTCCACCGGCTGCTCGACGAGCGCGGGCAGACCGTGTCCGCGATCGCCTCGCCGATCGGCAAGGTGCCCGTCGACGAACCCGTCGAGCACGAGGTGTCTCGGCTCACCCGTGCGATCCGTGCCGCGCACGCCCTCGGTACGACGAACATCCGGATCTTCTCGTTCTACTTCGAGGGCCGCAGCCCCGAGGACGTCCGCGACGACGTCCTCGTCCGGATGCGGGCGCTGGCCGACCTCGCCGAGCGTGAGGGCGTGACCCTGCTGCACGAGAACGAGAAGGACATCTACGGCGACGTCCCCGCGCGGGTGCTCGACATCGTCGAGAGCGTCGGTTCGCCGGCGTTCCGCCTGGCCTGGGACAACGCGAACTACGTGCAGTGCGGCGTCCGGCCCTTCACCGACGGCTGGGAGAAGCTCGCCCCGTACGTCGACTACCTGCAGGTCAAGGACGCCCTCGCCGCCGACTCGTCGGTGGTCCCCGCGGGCGAGGGTGACGGCGAACTGCTCCAGACCCTCACCGCGCTCCGCGACGCCGGCTACTCCGCGTACGCCTCGCTCGAACCGCACCTCAGCGACTTCACCTCCCTCGGCGGGTTCTCCGGCCCCGCGGCCTTCGGTCGTGCCGGCCGGGCCTTCCGCACCCTCACCGACCAGATCGGAGTCACCCTGCGATGACCACCCCACTGAAGTTGGCAGTCGTCGGCGCCGGCGTCATCGGCCGCCACCACGCCACCGTCGCCGTCCACCACCCCGACCTGCAGGTCGTCGCCCTCGTCGACGCCGTGCCCGAAGCCGCCACGAGCGCCGCGGACGCGGTACAGGAGCTGGGGGCCGCCCGCCCGATCACCACCTCCACCATCGAGGAGGCGATCGACCAGACCGACATCGACGTCGTCGCGATCTGCTCGCCGTCCGGCATGCACGTGCAGCTCGCCGAGGCCGCCCTGGCCGCCGGCAAGCACGTCGTCATCGAGAAGCCGCTCGACACCACGATGCCCCGGGCACGGCAGATCGCGGCACTCGCCGCAGCCGCGCGTGACCGCGGGCTCGTCACGAGCGTCATCAGTCAGCACCGCTTCGACCCGGCGTCGGCAGCCGTCGCCCGGGCCGCGCACGACGGCGGGTTCGGCACCGTGACCTCGGGGCTCGCGAGCGTCGCGTGGTACCGGTCGCAGGGGTACTACGACTCCGGTGACTGGCGCGGCACCTGGGCGCTCGACGGCGGCGGCGCGGTGATGAACCAGGGCGTGCACACCGTCGACCTGCTCGTCTGGGCGCTCGGTCGTCCGGTCGAGATCTCGGCCCAGACCGGGCTCCTCGCGCACGACCGCATCGAGGTCGAGGACACCGCCGTCGCCACCGTCCGGTTCGCCGGCGGGGCGCTCGGGGTCGTCCACTGCACGACCGCCGCGTACCCGGGGCTCTCCGCCCGGTACGCCGTGTACGGCACGCACGGCTCCGCCATCGTCGACGACGACCGGCTCGCGTACTTCCACATCGCCCCGGACACCGCCACGCTCGAGTCCGCCGCGACCACGTCGAACGCCACCGCGGTCGCCGGTGCGGTCGACCAGAAGGACCAGGTCGTCCCGCCCGAGCACGTCGTCGGCGGCCCGGCCGAACCCGACCACTTCGCCGCGGGCCACGCTCGGCAGTACACGGACATCGTCGACGCGATCCGGCAGGGCCGCGAACCGGGTGTCACCGTCGACGCGGCCCTCGTGTCGCTCGCCACCGTCCGCGGGCTCTACGTCAGCGCGACGCTCGGGCACCCCGTGCGCATCGACGACGTGATCGAGGGGAAGTACGACGACGTGGTGCCCGTCGTCGGCACACCCGCCACCGCCACCGCGACCGAAGGAGCCACCCGATGAAGTTCTCCGTGTTCACCGCCTCGACCCCCGACTGGACCCCGTCCGAAGCCGCCGAGACCCTGGCGGCGCAGGGCTGGGACGGCATCGAGTGGCGCATCGTCGACGACCGCCCGGCCGACGGCGTCGAGGTCCCCGCCGAGCGGTCGTTCTGGGCGGGCAACAACTCGACCTGGCAGTACACGGGCATCCGCGACCGGGTCGGCGAGATCGCCCGGGTCACCGACGCCGCCGGGCTCGAGTACTCGGGCATCGGTGGCTACCAGCCGGCCGCCGACCACGACGGTGTCGAGACGATGCTGCGCGTGACCAGCGAACTCGGTGCCCGGCAGGTCCGCGTCACGATGCCGCACTACCGTGGCGAGAAGGAACGCACCGGCGAGACCTACCCGCAGCTCTTCGACCGCACCCGCACCGACCTCGAGTGGGTCGCTTCGCGTGCGTCGAAGCTCGGCGTGAAAGCACTCGTCGAGCTGCACCACATGACGATCACGCCGTCGGCCTCCGCAGCACTGCGACTGATCGACGGTCTCGACCCCGCACACGTCGGCGTCATCCACGACCTCGGCAACCTCGTGATCGAGGGGTACGAAGACCACCTCGGCGCGTTCGAACTGCTCGGGCCGTACCTGGCGCACGCCCACGTGAAGAACGCCCGCTGGATCGACACCGGCGACACCCGGGCCGACGGCAGTTCGATCTGGCAGCACGAGTGGGCACCCCTGCGCACCGGCCAGGCGTCGGTGTCCGAGTACCTCGACGCGCTCCGCCAGGTCGGGTACGACGGGTGGGTCACCATCGAGGACTTCTCCACCGACCTCCCGCTCGAGGCCCGCACCGCCGACAACCTGGCGTACCTCCGCTCCCTCGTACCGGTGTCGGCATGACCGATCGGCGCCCGGGCATCGTCCACCTGGGGGTGGGGGCCTTTGCTCGTGCCCACATCGCCTGGTACACCGCCCACACCACGGGGGAGCCGTGGGGCATCACCGCCTTCACCGGCCGCTCGCCCGCCGCCGCGGACGCGTTGGCCGCGCAGGACTGCCGGTACACGCTCGTCACCCGAGCCGCGTCCGGCGACGGAGCCGAGGTGGTCGACACGATCGTGGCCGCCCACCCGGGCAGCGACGACACGGTCTGGAGGCACGTGGTCGCGTCCCCGGAGACGACCATCGTCACGCTGACGGTCACCGAGCAGGGCTACCGGCCCGGTTCCGACGTGCCGGCGCGGCTGGTCGCGGGGCTCGACGCCCGCCGTGCCGCCGGGTCCGGGCGCATCGCGCTGGTCAGTCTCGACAACCTGACGCGCAACGGGGCGGTCCTGCGCGACGCCGTGCTCGACGCCGTCACCGACGACGCCCTGCACGACTGGATCGAGGCGAACGTCACGTTCCCGAGCTCGATGGTCGACCGGATCACCCCGGCCACCACCGACGACGACGTCGCGCGCCTGTCGGAACTGCCGGGTGCGCTCGCCGGAGACCGGGTCCCGGTCGTCACCGAGCCGTTCGCCGAGTGGGCGCTCGAGGACGCCTTCGACGGGATCGACCGCCCCGCGTGGGAGACCGCCGGGGTGCGCATCGTCGACGACGTCACGCCGTACGAGCAGCGGAAGCTCTGGCTGCTGAACGGCTCGCACTCGCTCCTCGCCTACCTGGGGTTGCAGCTCGGCCACGACACCGTGGCCGAGGCGATGGACGACCCGGTCTGCCGCACCGCCGTCGAGCAGCTCTGGGACGAGGCCGCGCTCGAGCTCCCGCTGCCCGAGGCCGAGGTCTCCGACGCGCGCGCGGCCCTGGTCGAGCGGTTCGCCAACCCGCGCATCCGGCACACGCTGCGGCAGATCGCGTCCGGCGGTTCGCAGAAGCTGCCCGTCCGTGTCGTCGACGTCGTGCGGCACCGGCTCGCCCGCGACCCCTCGGCCGGCATCGGCACCGGAGCGGCCACCGCCCTCGCCGCGTGGTGGTTGCACGTCACCGAGCAACCCGACCTGGTGGACGACCCCGGTGCCCCCGGGCCAGACTCGGACGTGCACGACGTCCTGGCCGTCGTCGCGCCCGAACTCGACACCACCCCCGTGGTCGCCGCCGTGACGGCGGCGGCCGACCGCATCCGCACCGCCGCGGCACGCGCCCGCGAACGCTCCAACGGAGGAGTCCACGCATGACCGACACGAACACCACGAACCCCGCGGCCCCGGTCCCCGGTGCTACCGACAGCGGGCCGGCCGAGACCACCGCCGGCCGTCCGGACACCTGGGTCTCGGCGGACCGCGGCCAGCTGATCGAGCGGGCCGAGGTCATCGTGACCAGCCCGAACCGGAACTTCGTGACGCTCAAGCTCACCACGGCCGACGGCGTCACCGGGCTCGGCGACGCCACCCTGAACGGCCGCGAGCTCGCGGTCTCCGCCTACCTGTCCGAGCACGTCGTCCCGCTGCTCGTCGGCCGTGACGCCAGCCGCATCGAGGACGCCTGGCAGTTCCTGTACCGGTCGTCGTACTGGCGCCGTGGTCCGGTCACGATGGCCGCGATCGCCGCCGTCGACATGGCCCTCTGGGACATCAAGGCGAAGGTCGCCGGGATGCCGCTGTACCAGCTGCTCGGCGGCGCATCGCGCACCGGGCTCATGGCGTACGGCCACGCCTCGGGCAAGGAGCTGCCCGAGCTGTTCGACTCCATCCGCGAACACCAGGAAGAGGGCTACCGCTCCATCCGCGTGCAGACCGGTGTCCCCGGCCTCGAGTCCATCTACGGCATCGCGTCGAACAGGACCACCGAGGGCAACGCCGGCGTCCGCTACGACTTCGAGCCCGCGCAGCGCGGTGCGTACCCCGCGATGGAGGACTGGGACACCCGCGCCTACCTGCGCCACGTGCCCACCGTGTTCGAGGCCGTCCGCAACGAGTTCGGCCCCGAACTGCCCCTGCTGCACGACGGTCACCACCGGATGACCCCGCTGCAGGCCGCCAAGCTCGGCAAGTCGCTCGAGCCGTACGACCTGTTCTGGCTCGAGGACTGCACCCCCGCCGAGAACCAGGAGGCCCTGAAGCTCGTCCGGCAGCACACCACGACGCCGCTGGCGATCGGCGAGGTCTTCAACACCATCTGGGACTTCAAGGACATCATCCGCGACCAGCTCATCGACTACGTCCGCGGTGCCGTCACCCACATGGGCGGCGTCACCCCGCTCAAGAAGACGATGGAGTACGCGGCGCTCTACCAGGTCAGGTCCGGGTTCCACGGACCGACCGACATCTCCCCGGTGGGCCTTGCCGCGCAGATGCACCTCGGGCTCGCGATCCACAACTTCGGCATCCAGGAGTACATGCAGCACGGACCGCAGACCAACCAGGTGTTCCACCAGACGTTCACGTTCACCGACGGCTACCTGCACCCGGGGAACGAGCCGGGCCTCGGGGTCAGCCTCGACGTCGACGAAGCCGGCAAGTACCCCTACGAGCAGGCGTACCTGCCGTTCAACCGCCTGGCCGACGGCACCGTCCACGACTGGTAGTCCGCGGCGCCGTGGAGGGCACAGTGGTGGCATGGAGTTCGCGGACGTCGCCAGGGAGCTGTTGCTCGTCGCGCCGCAGGACTTCGTCGCCGAGCGCACCGCACGGCAGCGCGCGGTGCGGAAGGACGACCGTGCCCTCGCCACGGCGGTCGGAAAGCTCCGGAAGCCCGCGCCGGCGGCCTGGGTGATCGACCTGCTCGCCCACGACGGTGCCCTCGACGACGCCGTCGACCTCGGACCGGCACTCCGCAAGGCCCAGGCCGACGCCGACCCCGACGCGATCCGGACCCTCCGTCGGCAGCGCGCCGAGGTCGTCGACGCCCTCGCACAGGCCGGTGCGGACCTGGCGTCCGACGCCGGACACCCTGTCACCCCGGCGGTGCTCGAGCAGGTCCGGTCGACGATCGAGGCGGCGATGGCGGACCCGCACGCCGGCGCGGCCGTCCGGTCGGGGCTGCTCGTGACGGCGCTCGAGAGCGTGGGGTTCGACGCGGTCGACCTCGATGGGGCGCTCGCGGATCCGGACGCGGTGCCCGATGCCTGGTCCGGCAGCGATGCCCCACCCATCCCCATCTCCCAGGCGAGGGGTGCGCGGAAGGCGAGCCGTGCCTCCAGGCCCGCGCAGCGCGACGCCCCGGAGTCGGAGCCGGACGCCGAACCCGAATCGAAGCGCGACCCGGCCGCCGACCGGAAGGCCGCGCGCCAGGCCGAGACCGCAGCGCGCACGGAGTCCCGCGACGCCGACGCAGCACTCGACACCGCCGAGGCCGATCTCGAACAGGCGGAGGAGCGCCGCGCGGAGCTCCAGCGTGCCCTCGAGCAGGCCGAGGCCGAGATCACCCGGCTCGAGGCAGCCCGCGACGAGGCCGAGGCAGCGAGCGACCGGGCGCGCGACGTCCTCCACGCCGCGCAGGAGCACCGTCGGCAGGTCGGCCGCTGAGCGTCGTCGCAGCCGGAGCGGGCAGATCACGGGACGACACGCCCGGACGGCCCTGCTAGACTCAGTCCCTGACTTCGGCGAGGGCTGCGTACGCGCGGCCGTGATCGACGCGGTGGGATACCCGGCAAGACCCTGGGATCGTTCCTCACGCGTGCACGCGTTCGAGTTGCAACACCACAGACCCCCACGATGCCGGCACCCCGGCGTCGTCCCCGACACCAGGAGGCACCATGGCCGACTACACCAAGCTCGCAGCGGAAGTCCGCACCAAGTTCGGCAAGGGCGCTGCTCGCAAGCTCCGCGCGGCCGACAAGATCCCAGCGGTCGTCTACGGCCACGGCACCGAGCCGAAGCACATCTCGCTGCCCGGTCACGAGACCATGCTGCTCGTCCGTACCGCCAACGCGGTCGTCGACCTCGACATCGAGGGTGCTGCGCAGCTCGCCCTCGTCAAGGACGTCCAGCGTGACCCGGTGCGCCAGATCATCGAGCACATCGACCTCGTGGTCCTCCGCCGCGGCGAGAAGGTCACGGTCGACGTGCCCGTCGTCATCGAGGGCGAGTCCTTCTCCGGCACCATCCACGTGCAGGACCTCAACACGATCTCGCTGCTCGTGCTCGCCACCGACATCCCGGAGCACGTCTCCGTGAACGTCGAGGGCCTCGAGGACGGCGTGCAGATCCACGCCGCGCAGCTCGAGCTCCCCGAGGGCGCCGAGCTCGAGACCGACCCCGAGGCGCTG
This sequence comes from Curtobacterium sp. ME-Dv--P-122a, assembly GCF_030209645.1. NCBI lineage: Bacteria > Bacillati > Actinomycetota > Actinomycetes > Micrococcales > Microbacteriaceae > Curtobacterium > Curtobacterium sp. ME-Dv--P-122a. The sequence continues at coordinate 43,130 of NZ_JARVRO010000004.1, read as the reverse complement.
GTCGTCGCGATCGTCACCCCGCGTGGCACCGCTGACGACGACGCTGCGGACGAGGCCTCGGCCGAGGCCGGTGCCGAGTCGGGTGCCGAGGGCGCCGCGGACTCCGAGTAACACCCCTTCGAAGACATCTGGTCGACGCTGTGACGGACAACATCCTCGTGGTGGTCGGGCTCGGGAACCCCGGGCCCGACTACGCGGGCAACCGCCACAACGTCGGCCAGATGGTCCTCGACGAACTCGCGTCCCGCATGGGAGCGACGTTCAAGAAGCACAAGACGCCGAACCAGGTCGCCGAGGGGCGCCTGGTGCCCGGCGGCACACGACTCGTGCTGGCGAAGCCCGGGTCGTTCATGAACACCTCGGGCGGACCGGTCTCCTCGGTGCTCGGGTTCTACAGCGCCACACCGGCCGACCTCGTCGTCGTGCACGACGAGCTCGACCTGCCGTTCGACACCGTCCGCCTCAAGGGCAGCGGGGGTCACGGCGGGCACAACGGGCTGCGCGACATCATCAAGGCCACCGGGACGAACGAGTTCATGCGCGTCCGGGTCGGCATCGGGCGTCCGCCCGGTCGGCAGGACCCGGCCGACTACGTGCTGCGTGACTTCTCCGCAGCCGAGAAGAAGACGCTGCCGATCCTGCTGGCCGACGCGGCCGACGCGGTCGAGGCGATCGCCGAGGTCGGGCTCCTCGCCGCACAGCAGCGCGTGCACGCTCCGTCCTGAGCGCTCCGTGCCGGGCGTCGGCGCTGTTCGCCCGTCGCGCACGTCGCGGCCGGTGTCGGTGGCGGCCGGTACCATCTCCTGAGTGACGATCTCGGGCATCATCCCTGCGCTCTCGCGCGCCTCCGCCTTCGATCGCGTGCTGCGCGCCGCACCGCGCGACGCCGACTTCTCCGTCGTGGACGGCCTGCGCGTGCCGCTGCTCGGTGCGCTGCTCGCCGAGCGCAACGGTCCGCAGTGCGTCCTCGTCATCACGGCGACCGGGCGTGAAGCCGAGGCGGTCCGCGAAGCGTTCGGCAGCTACGTCCCCGACGCGGACGTGCTCGAGTTCCCGGCGTGGGAGACCCTGCCGCACGAACGCCTCAGCCCGAGTGCCCAGACCGTCGGCACGCGCATCGCGACGCTCCGGAAGCTCGCGGCGTGGCAGGCGGCGGACCCGGCGGATCGTCGCCAGACCATCGTCGTCGCGAGCGTCCGCGCCGCGCTGCAGCCGATTGCGAGCAACCTGACGTCCCTGGCGCCCGTGGTGCTGCGGACCGACTCGCGGGGCAACGACCTGGCGGCGATCGCGTCCCAGCTGGTGGACCTCGCCTACTCGCGCGTCGACCTCGTCACCCGCCGTGGTGAGTTCGCGGTGCGCGGTGGCATCCTCGACGTCTTCCCGCCGACGGCCGACCACCCGGCACGCGTCGACTTCTTCGGCGACGAGATCGAGGCGATCAAGGCGTTCTCCGTCGCCGACCAGCGCACGACCGAGGACGACCTCGGTTCGGTCGAGCTGACCGCCTCGCGCGAACTCCTGCTCAGCGACGACGTCCGGCAGCGGGCGCGCGAGATGCTGCACGAGTTCCCGAACCTGTCGCAGATGCTCGCGAAGATCGCCGAGGGCATCCCGGTCGAGGGCATGGAGTCCCTCGCCCCGGCGCTCGTGCAGGACCTCGTGCCGATGACCTCCTACCTACCGGACGACGCCACCATCGCGGTGTTCTCGCCCGAGCGGGTGAACGGCCGCGCGAACAGCCTCGCCGAGACGAACACCGAGTTCCTGCAGGCGGCCTGGAGCGCAGCGGTCGCGGGTGCCCAGGCACCGATCGACCTCGACGCGGGCAACTTCCTGACCGTGCAGCAGCTCAAGAACACCCGGGGGCAGCGCACCTGGTGGACGGTGTCGCCGTTCGACTCCGGCCTCGACGAAGGGGACACCGAGCGCGTCCTCACCGACGCCGAGGCCGCTGCCGAGGCCGGCGAGTACATCCGCGTCCGGGCCGAGGCCGTCCCGAGCTTCGCCGGCAGCGCCGACGGGGCGATCGCGCACGTCAAGTCGCTGACCGACGACGGGTGGGCCGTCGTGGTGACCGCGCAGGGCCAGGGCCTCGTCGAGCGTGCGGTGCAGGTCCTCGCCGACGCCGGGGTCGCCACCCGTGCCGCAGCGGTCGACGCGCCACCCGAGCCGGGGTTCGCCGTCGTGACGACCGCGACCGTCGAGCACGGCTTCGCGATCCCCGACCCCCGCATCGCGGTCCTGAGCGAGGCGGAGTTCTACGGCCGCAGCGTCCAGCAGGGTGCCCGCACCGTCAAGAAGCTCGCGAGCCGCCGCAAGAACGTCGTCGACCCGCTGCAGCTCAAGCCGGGCGACGTCGTCGTGCACGCGACCCACGGCATCGGCAAGTTCGTCGAGCTCGTCAGCCGCGAGGTCTCCAGCGGTGGCCGCAACGCCGTGAAGACGCAGCGCGAGTACCTCGTGCTCGAGTACGCGCCGTCGAAGCGCAACTACCCGGGCGACAAGCTCTTCGTGCCGACCGACCAGCTCGACCAGCTGTCGCGCTATGTCGGTGGCGAGTCCCCGACCCTGTCGAAGATGGGCGGCTCGGACTGGTCCGCCGCCAAGTCGAAGGCCCGCAAGGCCGTCCGCGACATCGCCGTCGACCTGGTCAAGCTGTACTCGGCGCGCATGGCGTCGAAGGGCCACGCGTTCGGGCCGGACACCCCGTGGCAGCGCGAGCTGGAAGAGGCGTTCCCGTTCGCCGAGACCGCCGACCAGCTCACCACGATCGACGAGATCAAGCGCGACATGGAACGCCCGATCCCGATGGACCGCCTGCTGTCCGGCGACGTCGGCTACGGCAAGACCGAGGTCGCGATCCGTGCCGCGTTCAAGGCGGTGCAGGACGGCAAGCAGGTCGTCATGCTCGTCCCGACGACCCTGCTCGTCCGCCAGCACATGGAGACGTTCCAGGAGCGCTTCGCCGGGTTCCCCGTGCACCTGCGCGCTCTCAGCCGGTTCCAGACCGAGAAGGAGTCGAAGGAGACCATCGCCGGGCTCGCCGACGGCACGGTCGACATCGTCATCGCGACCCACCGGATCCTGTCGCAGGGCATCACCTTCAAGGACGTCGGGCTCGTCATCATCGACGAGGAACAGCGGTTCGGCGTCGAGCACAAGGACCAGCTCAAGAAGTTCAAGACGAACGTCGACGTCCTGGCGATGTCGGCGACCCCGATCCCGCGCTCGCTCGAGATGGCGGTCACGGGCATCCGCGAGATGTCGACCCTGGCGACCCCGCCCGAGGACCGCCACCCGATCCTGACCTTCGTCGGACCGCAGTCCGACCTGCAGGTGGCGGCGGCGATCCGCCGCGAGCTGCTGCGCGAGGGCCAGGTGTTCTACGTGCACAACCGCGTGAAGGACATCCAGTCGGTCGCCGCGCACCTGGCCGAGATCGTGCCGGACGCCCGCATCGCCGTCGCGCACGGGCAGATGTCGGAGACCGCCCTCGAGCAGGTCATGGTCGACTTCTGGGAGCGCCGCTTCGACGTCCTCGTCTCGACGACGATCATCGAGACCGGCCTGGACATCGCCAACGCGAACACGCTCATCATCGACAAGGCGGACAAGTACGGCCTGTCGCAGCTGCACCAGCTGCGTGGTCGTGTCGGCCGTGGGCGGGAGCGCGGGTACGCGTACTTCCTGTACGACTCCGAGAAGCCGTTGTCCGAGACCGCCCAGGACCGCCTCGAGACGATCGCCGCGAACAACGAGCTCGGCGCGGGCATGCAGGTCGCCATGAAGGACCTCGAGATCCGCGGGGCCGGCAACCTGCTCGGCGGGGAGCAGTCTGGCCACATCGCAGGCGTCGGGTTCGACCTGTACCTGCGGATGATCGGCGAGGCGGTGTCGCAGTTCCGTGGCGACGTGGCAGAGGGGCAGACCGAACTCCGGCTCGAGATCCCCGTCGACGCGCACATCCCCGAGGACTACGTCGAGTCCGAGCGACTCCGGCTCGAGGCGTACCAGAAGCTGTCGGCGGCGTCGGCCCCGACGGCGCAGCCGAACGCGATCGACATGGTGCTCGACGAGCTCACCGACCGCTACGGGCAGCCGCCGCAGGCCGTGCAGACCCTGGTCGAGGTCTCCCGCCTCCGTCGCATGGCGCAGCAGGTCGGCCTGTCCGACGTCGTGGTGATGGGCTCGAACCTGCGGGTCGCCGGCAAGGAGCTCGCCGACTCGTCGCAGGTGCGCCTGAAGCGCATGTTCCCGGGTGCGCGCTGGTTCCCGCAGCAGAACGCGACGAGCATCCCGATGCCGCGTCCGCACGACCGGGCGCTGCCGGACGACGCCCTCATCCAGTGGGTGGAGAGCATCCTCACCGCCGTGTACGGCGCGACGACCCCCGCAGAGGCACCGGCCGCGTAGACGCGAGCGGAGTCGGACTGGAGGCACGGTGCGGGCCCGCACCGTGCCTCCAGTCCGTCATCGGCCACGTCCACGGCGCGCGCGCCGTCCGCGACGAACCACGCGTCGAACGACGCGTGGCCTGTCGTGGAACGGGTGCGAACCGCGGGCCGCGAGCCGCTACTCGGTGTCCTCGGCCTCGGACAGCTCGCGGCGCGCGCGGTACGCCCGCGCCCGCAGGGTGACGACGACCGCCGACGCGACGATGGCGATGCCCGAGCCGACGAGCACGGCGAGGACGCCCTCGTCGAGGATCTCCTCGTTGCGGGCGAACGCCAGCTCGTTCATGAGCAGCGACACCGTGAACCCGATGCCGCCGAGCACGCCGACGGTGATGATCGAGAAGAACGACAGCGACGAGCGGCCGGGCGAGCGGAAGATCCGCGTGGCGATCGTGCCGAACAGCGTGATGCCGATGACCTTGCCGACCGGCAGTGCGAGGACGACGGCCCAGAACGTGGGGGAGAGCTCGCTGATGCCGACCGAGGGGATGATGACGGCGGCCGACGCGAACGCGAACACCGGCAGCACGATGGCGTTCGACCACGGCTCGACGTTCTCGTGCAGGGTGTGGCCCGGGCGGCGGGGCAGCACGAGCCCGAGGGCGACGCCGGCGATGGTGGCGTGCACACCGGAGTGGTAGACGAGCCACCAGGTCAGGAGCCCGACGACGACCATCGCCACGATGATGAACGTCTGCCCGCTGCGCCCCGGACGGAGCATCCGGCCGAGCAGCCAGAACACCGCGAGGGTGACGACAGCGCCCGCGAGGGCCAGGAAGTCGGTGTCGTGGGCGAACACCACGGCGATGATGATGATCGCGATGAGGTCGTCGAGCACGGCCAGCGCGAGCAGGAACACCCGGATGCCGCTCGGCAGCCCGCGACCGAACATGGCGAGCACCCCGAGCGCGAACGCGATGTCCGTCGCCGTCGGGATCGGCCACCCGTGCGTGTACTGCGTGCCCGCGGTGACGAGCAGGAAGATGCCGGCCGGGACGAGCACGCCGCCGACCGCCGCGATGGCGGGGATGATCGCGGTCTTGGGGTTCGACAGCTCGCCGTCGACGAGTTCCTGCTTCAGCTCGATCGCGACGAGCAGGAAGAAGACCGCGAGCAGACCGTCACTGATCCAGTGCGCGATGGACAGGTCGAGGCCGAGGGCACCGAGCGGCAGGTGCGCGTCGAGCAGCTGTTCGAGGCCGGGGCCGATCGGGGAGTTCGCCACGACCAGGCCGAACACGGCGGCGGTGAGGAGCGCGATGGCGCTGAAGCGGGGGGAGCGGACGAGGGACGACATGGATCTCCGTCTCGAGGGGTCGGGTGAGTGTCCGTCGACCAGACTTCCCGACACACCACGGCCAGTCTACGCGGGTGGCACGATGACCTGATGACCGCCGTACCGGACCTCGTGACCGTCGTCGACCGCCTGCTCGCCGAGGACGGCGGGTGCGTCTGGAACCGGGCGCAGACCCACGCCTCGCTCGCCCGCTACGCCGTCGAGGAGTCGTACGAACTCGTCGACGCCATCGACGACGGCGACCCGGACGACGTCCGCGAGGAACTCGGCGACCTGCTCTACCAGGTGGTCCTGCACGCGGGGATCGCCGCCCGGGCGGGGAACTTCACCCTCGAGGACGTCGCCGCCGGGGTGCGGGACAAGATGACCCGGCGGCACCCGCACGTGTTCGGCGACGAGACGGCGGACACCGTCGAGGACGTCGTGCGGGTCTGGCGTGCGGCCAAGGCTGCCGAGAAGGCGAGTCGGCGGAGTGCGTTCGACGGGGTGCCGCGGGCGATGCCGCCGCTGGAGCGCGCGGTGAAGCTGCTGGAACGCCTGGAGGAACGTGGGGACGCCGACGCGGTCGTCGCGTCCGTCGTCGGGGCTGGTTCCGGCGTCGGCCTGGAGGACCGTGGTGCGTCCGCCGCGCCCGCTGCCGACGACGGGGTCGGCACGGTCGACGCCGAGTGGGGGCGAGCGGTGCTCGGGGAGGTCGCGGCTGCGGCGGGACGCGGGGTGGACCCGGTCGCGAGTCTGCGGGCCGCGGTGTCGGCGCTGGAGGAGGCCGGTCGGGCTGTGGAGTGATCCCCGGTCGGGAGGTCGCTCCGGGCAGGGGAGAACGGGCGCCCTCCCAACCCGAAAAAGAGAGGGCGCCCGTGAGCGGGCGTCGGCTCCACCAGGGAGAGGGGCCGACAGGGAAGCCCGCTCGAACCGCGGGACGCACTGCAGCACGTCGCCCCGCGAATCGGTCCGGAGCGTGGATCAGGCACGATCCGGACCGAGGTTCTGCATGCAGTATGCCAGTGGGTCGGCAGGCGCGCAAGCCGGAGACGCCCGTCTGCCAGAATTGACCGCATGGCAACGACCGTGACGGCACCCCGTGGCATGCGTGACTTCCTCCCGGCGGACAAGGCCCGGCGCGAGCACGTGCTCGGTGTCGTGCGGGACGTCTACTCACGGCACGGTTTCGACGAGATCGAGACCCCGGTGGTGGAGGACGCTGCGCGGCTGCACTCCGGGCTCGGCGGTGACAACGAGAAGCTGGCGTTCGCGGTGATGAAGCGCGGGCTGACCACCGAAGACCTGCAGGCGGCCGAAGCGCCGCTGGACCTCGCCGACCTCGGTCTCCGGTTCGACCTGACGGTCCCGCTGGCCCGGTTCTACGCCTCGCACCGTGCGGAGCTGCCGTCGGTGTTCCGGTCCGTGCAGATCGCGCCGGTCTGGCGTGCCGAGCGCCCGCAGAAGGGCCGCTACCGCCAGTTCGTGCAGTGCGACATCGACATCCTGGGGGAGCCCGGGCAGCTCGCCGAGATCGAGCTCATCCGCGCGACGACCGCGGCCCTCGACGCCCTCGGGGTCCGCCGCACGACGATCCGGATCAACGACCGCCGGATCCTGCTGGCGCTCCTCGCGTCGTGGGGGATCACCGAGCCCGCCGCCGCCGACCGCGCGCTCATCACGATCGACAAGCTCGACAAGATCGGTGCGGACGGCGTCGCGGCGGAACTCCGCAGCACCGTGGGCGCCGATCTGCCCGGGCTCGAGGACACCATCCGTGCGCTCGAGGCCGCCGACTGGACGTCGGTCGAGGGGGCGCCGTGGCTCGACGCCGAGGCCTTCGCCGACCTGCTCCGCCTGCGCGAGGCGCTCCCAGGGGTGGACCTGCGCTTCGACCCGACGCTCGTGCGCGGCATGGGCTACTACACGGGCACGATCTTCGAGGTCGCGCACCCCGACTTCGGCTACAGCCTCGGTGGCGGCGGCCGGTACGACGGGATGATCGGTCGGTTCCTCGGTCAGGACGTCCCCGCGGTCGGGTTCTCGCTCGGGTTCGAGCGGCTCGTCGACCTCGTGACCCTCCCGGAGTCCGCCGAGGCCGACGCCGTCGTGCTCGTGTACGACAAGGACGTCGACCCGGTCCGGCTCGCCGCGCTGAAGACCGAGGCCCTGGCGTCCCACCGGCGCGTCCGGCTCGAGCGCCGCACGAAGAACACCAAGAACCTGCTCTCCGGCCTCGCCGCCCAGGGCTTCACAGCGTTCGCGACCGTCTCGGCGGACACCGCGTCGCTCGGGGGCGTCGAGTTCCGCCCGCTCGACTGAGCACCCAGTCCTCGTTCCAGCACGGACTCGTCCACAGCGGGGCGTCACGGCCGACGTCGTGTTCACCTCCGCTCGCTAGGATCGACACCGCAATCACCACAACCAATGTGTAGGGAGTACCCCGTGGCCCTGATCGATGCCGTAGGCGCACGCGAAGTCCTCGATTCCCGAGGCAACCCGACGGTCGAGGTCGAGGTCCTCCTCGACGACGGCGTCGTGTCCCGCGCGCTCGTCCCGTCCGGTGCATCCACCGGCGCGTTCGAGGCGTACGAGCTGCGCGACGGCGACGCCTCGCGCTACGGCGGCAAGGGCGTGCTCAAGGCCGTCGACGCCGTCCTCGACGAGATCGGCCCGGCGCTCGAGGGCTTCGACGCCACCGACCAGCGCCTCGTCGACGCCGCGCTCATCGAGCTCGACGGCACCGAGAACAAGTCCCGCCTCGGGGCGAACGCGATCCTCGGCGCCTCGCTCGCCGTGGCCCGTGCCGCAGCCGACTCGGTCGACCTGCCGCTCTTCCGCTACCTCGGTGGCCCGAACGCGCACACGCTGCCCGTCCCGCTGATGAACGTCGTCAACGGTGGTGCCCACGCGGACACCAACGTCGACATCCAGGAGTTCTTCCTGGTGCCCTACGGCGCCGAGTCCTTCTCCGAGGCACTCCGCTGGGGCGTCGAGACCTACCACGCCCTCAAGGGCGAGCTGAAGAAGCAGGGCCTGGCCACCGGCCTCGGCGACGAGGGCGGCTTCGCGCCGGAGCTCGCGTCGAACCGCGCGGCGCTCGACTTCCTGCTCACCGCGATCGAGAAGGCCGGCTACACGCCCGGCAAGGACATCGCCGTCGGCCTCGACGTCGCGTCCACCGAGTTCTTCTCGGACGGCAAGTACCAGTTCGAGGGCAAGCAGCTCTCGAGCCAGGAGTTCACCTCCTACTTCGCCGAGCTCGTCGCGAACTACCCCCTCGTCACCATCGAGGACCCGCTGGCCGAGGACGACTGGGAGGGCTGGTCGCACCTGACCGCCGAGCTCGGCGACAAGGTCCAGATCGTCGGCGACGACCTGTTCGTCACCAATCCGAAGCGTCTGCAGCGGGGCATCGACGAGAAGGCCGCGAACTCGATCCTCGTCAAGGTCAACCAGATCGGCACGCTCACCGAGACGCTCGACGCGGTCTCGCTCGCGCACCGTCACGGCCTGACCTCGATCCTGTCGCACCGCTCCGGCGAGACCGAGGACACCACGATCGCGGACATCGCGGTCGCGGTCGACGGTGGTCAGATCAAGACCGGCGCCCCGGCCCGCTCGGACCGCGTCGCGAAGTACAACCAGCTGCTCCGCATCGAGGAAGAGCTCGGCGACGCCGCGGTGTACGCCGGTCGCTCGGCCTTCCCGCGCGCCGCGTCGCTGTAAGCAGCCCGGCCAGCAGTACCCGCACCACCGAGACGCCGTCCTCCTCCAGGAGGGCGGCGTCTCGTCGTGTGTGCGGTGCCGAGTGGTCAGGACGTGCCGCGCGCGCTGCGTCGAGTGGTCACGAGTCGTCGGTTGGCCCGGGCCCGGCCGACAGGACGTGACCACCGGACGTGCGTCGGGCGGTGTGTGGTGACCACTCCGGCTGCGGGACGGAGGGGGCGGGCCGGAGCCGTGCCTCCCGGCTGCCTCGACGTCACGACGCGAGACGCTGAGAGGGCGCCGAACGGCCGCGTGCCGGGCGGCCCGACCGACCGTGCCGGGTTATCGTCGGACCGTGCCCAGCCAGAAGCCCCGCGTCCGCCGCGTCCCCGTGGCGATGCCCGACGGCAGCACGCCCGCGCAGCCCTGGTACCGCTCGATCCACTTCTCCGGGTTCAGCCTGCTCATGCTCGCGATCATCGTGCTCTTCGTGGTGGTGCTCGCGCCGTCGCTCCGGACGCTCATCCAGCAGCAGGAGCAGATCGCCCAGCAGCAGCAGGAGGTCGCGAGCCAGAAGGCCGACGTCACGCAGAAGAAGCAGGACGTCGCACGCTGGGACGACCCGGCGTACATCGAGGCGCAGGCCCGTGACCGGCTGCTCTACGTGTACCCGGGCGAGGAGAGCTACCTCGTGATGGGCACCGAGGACAAGCGGGCCGAGAAGACCCCCACCACCGACTCCGGCACCCCGGTGAGCGCGAAGGTGCAGACGCCCAAGGTCGACTGGGTGCAGGCGATGCTCTCGTCGGTGCTGCAGTCCGGACTGACGGACGAGCGTGCCGCCGACCTCGTCGCCCCCGACGTCTCCGGCACGGGCGACAGCAAGTAGTCCGAACCGCGGGGCGCGGCGCCGTCCGGCCCGACGGTGCGAGGGGTTCCGCTTCTCCGGTAGGCTCACGTTCCCGTGACGACCCCTCCCTTCGACCCGCCCTCCGACCGCGACGTCCAGGTCGTGTCGGCGCAGCTCGGCCGACCGGCACGTGACGTCATCGGGATCGCGGCACGCTGCGTCTGTGGCAACCCCACCGTCGTCTCCACGAAGCCCCGGCTGTCGAACGGCACCCCGTTCCCGACGTTCTACTACCTGTGCCACCCCGCGGCCACCGCTGCGGTCAGCACCCTCGAGGCCAACCAGGTGATGCCCGAGCTGGCAGCCCTGCTCGAGGACCCCGAAGTCGCCGCGCAGTACCGCGCGGCCCACGAGTCGTACCTGGCCGATCGCGAGTCGATCGAACACGTCGACGAGATCGACGGCATCAGCGCCGGTGGCATGCCCACCCGCGTGAAGTGCCTGCACGCCCTCGTCGGCCACGCCCTCGCCGCCGGACCCGGCGTCAACCCCATCGGCGACCTCGCGCTCGAGCGCGCGGACTGGTCGCCCTCCCGGTGTGAGTGCCGGGCGTATGATGACGGTGCAGACGCTGGAGTCGGGGCGGGTGGCGGCGAAGTCTGACCCGACTCCCGCACACCCCCATCCAAGGAGATCATCCCCCGTGCCCAAGATCCTCGTCGTCGGCGGCGGTTACGCCGGTTTCTACACCGCATGGAAGCTCGAGAAGCACCTTCGCCAGGGCGAAGCCGAGGTCGTCATGGTGGACCCGCTGCCGTACATGACGTACCAGCCGTTCCTGCCCGAGGTCGCCGCCGGTTCCATCGAGCCGCGTCACGCGGTCGTCGCGCACCGTCGTCACCTCAAGAAGACCCGCGTCGTCACGGCGAAGGTCACCAAGGTCGACCACGCCACCAAGACGGCGACGATCACCCCGACCGAGGGCGAGGCGTGGGAGGAGTCCTACGACCAGATCGTCATGACCGCCGGCGCGGTGTCCCGCACGTTCCCGATCCCGGGCGTCGCGGACGAGGCCATCGGCCTGAAGACCATCGAGGAAGCCGCGTCCATCCGTGACCGCATCCTCAGCAACTTCCACAAGGCGGCGAACCTGCCGGCCGGTCCCGAGCGCGACCGCCTGCTCACCGTCGTCGTCGTCGGTGGTGGCTTCGCCGGCATCGAGGTGTTCGCCGAGCTCCGCTCCTTCGTCACCGACCTGCTGAAGAGCCACCCGCAGCTGTCCTTCGACGACACGCACTTCCACCTGGTCGAGGCGATGGGCCGCATCATGCCCGAGGTCTCCCTCGAGACCTCGCACTGGGTGCTCAAGAACCTCGCCGAGCGTGGCGCGACCGTGCACCTCGAGACCCAGCTGGCCTCGGCCGTCGGTGGCGTCTGCGAGCTGAAGACGAGCGACGGCGCGATCGAGACCATCCCGTCCGACCTCATCATCTGGACCGCCGGTGTCATGGCGAACCCGATGGTCAAGGGCACCGACTTCCCGCTCGAGCAGCGTGGCCGCATCCGTGTGCAGCCCGACCTGCGCGTGGTCGACGACAACGGCGTGATCGCCGACGCATGGGCCTGCGGCGACGTCGCAGCCGTGCCGGACCTGACCGGTGGCGGCGTCGGCGGGTTCTGCGTGCCGAACGCCCAGCACGCCGTGCGCCAGGCCAAGCAGCTCGCGAAGAACGTCGTCGCCACCATCCGAGGCGAGGCGACGACCGACTACAAGCACGAGAACCTCGGCGCCGTCGCGGGCCTCGGCCTGGGCACCGGTGTGTTCCAGTCCGGCAAGTTCGCCATGAAGGGCTTCCTGGCCTGGGGCGCCCACCGCGGCTACCACGGCCTGGCCATGCCGTCGTGGGAGCGCAAGTGGCGCGTCATCGGCGACTGGGTCGGTGGCTTCTTCCTGGGCCGCGACATCGTGTCGCTCGACGACCGCGAGACCCCGCGTGCCGCGTTCGAGGCGTTCGCGTCCCGTCCGAAGCCCGCTGCCGAGGCCCCGACCGCGCCCGCCGCGGCCCCGGCTCCGGAAGAGGGCAAGGTCGCCGGTGCCGCCGGTCCCGTCTACGGCGAGCCCGCGAAGGACGTCTCCAACGCCCCCGAGCCCGTGACGGCCCCGGCCGACGCCAAGTAGCACCACTCGTCACGAAGGCGGTCACCTGTGAAGGGTGGCCGCCTTCGTGCATCGGTAGGCTGTTGCGGCCCGCCCCCGTGGCCCAATCGGTAGAGGCACGCGACTTAAAATCGCTGAGTTGTGGGTTCGAGTCCCACCGGGGGTACCGCCGAGAATGGGGGGGCGCCCGCTGCGCGGCGCCTGCCCGCCGCGTACCGCTGCGAGAGCGACAGAACCCCGCGAACAGTTCGCGTCGTTCTGTCGCTCCGGCCGCACAGTCGGAGCGCTGGTCCTGCCATCTGTCGCTTCGACGGTGCGGTCGGGTCGCCCTGGGCATCGGACTGGAGGCGCGGGACCGGCCCGCCACGTGCCTCCCGGCCCGCGGACCGTCGCCTTCCCGCGAAGACGGCGCGACTGCACGACCGGCTCGCCGCCCAGTAGCATCGACGATCGTGGTCGGACTCGGAAGCGCACTCGCCAACCTGCAGAACGCCCTCCGCCGACCGGAGGCCCACGTCGAGGTCGTCGACGGCGAGAGCGTCCCGGTCGGCATGCTCCTCGGCACCCTCGGAGCCCTGCTCCTGGACGCCGGCAGCTCCGTCACCGACGTCCGGTCGGCGCTCGAGAAGGCCCGGGACGCCGCCGGGGTCGGACCGACGCTCGCGATCGGCGTCCTGCCCGCCCTGGTGATGGTGAGCGAGGTCTCGACGGGCGCCGCCACCATCGTCAACGCCGAGGGTGTCGAACTGTCCTCCCGCCAGGCCGCCCGCGCCAACCGCGTCGTGCTCGGGCTCGAGAGCGGCTCCATCGCCCTCGCCGAGATCCCCGCGCGCGTCCGGGCCATCCGGGCCGGCACCGTCCCGCCGCCCGCCCTGCCGTGGATCCTCGGCAACGCCCTGACCTCGGCCGGCCTGGCCGTCGTCTTCCGCTGCCCCTGGTGGGCGATCGTCCTGGCGCTCGTCGTCGGCGGCCTGGTCGGCGTGATCGGACTGGTCCTCCGGCGCTTCCGCGAGGCCGTGGCGATCATCCCGTTCCTGGCCGCGTTCGTGTCGACGGCGATCGTCGGCCTGGTCGCCGCGGGCACCGGGTTCGAGCAGGTCCCGCTCTTCGCGGTCTGCGCCCCGGTGGCGGTGTTCGTCCCGGGCGCGCTCATCACCAACGCGTTGCTCGAACTCACCGCCGCGGACATCGTCACCGGGTCGTCGCGACTGGTGCAGGGGCTCATCATGCTCGGCTTCATGGCCGCCGGCATCGCGTCTGGCAGCGCCCTGACCGGGTTGCACGTCGACCCGTCGTCGGCGGCGCTCGTCGGCGAGGTCGCGGGGGTCGGCACCGACCTGGCCGGCTGGGAGTCCGTGCCGGCGTACTGGGTGTCGTGGGTGGCCGTCGTGGTGCTCGCGGTCGGGCTCGGTCTGGTGTTCCGGTCCGGGTGGCGCCTGACGCTCGTGTCGGTGGCGGTCATGGTCACCGCCTACGCCGTGGTGAGCACGACGACGCCGCTCTGGGGCAGCGTCGTCGCGACCGGGGCCGCAGCGGCGCTGCTGTTCGTCGCGACCCGGTTGCTCGAGCGGCTCGTGCCGGCGATCCCGGCGACGGTGTCGTTCTTCCCGGCGTTCCTGCTGCTCGTGCCGGGGACGGTCGGGCTGGTGGCGGTGGCCACCTTCGATCCCGAGGCGCTCGCGACCCCGCTCGCGACCTTCGTCAGCCTGTGCATCGGGACGAAGATCGGCGGGCTCCTGCCCGGCCTCTTCGCCCGCAACGCGCCCCGGCGCGCGGTGGACGCGACCAGCTGACGGACGGGAGGCCCGTGGCGGCGCCGCCACGGGCCTCCAGGCCGTCACCGGTCGGGTACCGGGCCCGCTACGGCTCGATCAGCCGGCCGGCTGCCGCATCCGCCGCGGCCGTGTCCTTCGCCAGGTAGTGCACCTTCTTGCCGGTGGCGTTGTAGGGGACGTCCGTGACGAAGCGGTACCGCCGCGGGCGCTTGTACCGGGCGAGGCCCGGGTGGGAGCCGGTCCACTCCTCGAGCACGGCCGCTGCCTCGGCGTCGTCGGCCGGCAGCCGGTCGCCGGCACGGACGACGTACGCCGTGACGACCTCGCCCCACCGCGGGTCCGGCACGCCCACCACGATGGAGTCGGCGACCCCGGGGTGCTCCTGCAGCACGGCCTCGACCTGGACGGGGTGCACGTTCTCGCCGCCGGAGATGACCATGTCGTCCTTGCGGCCCACGATCGTGACCCGCTCGTGCTCGTCCCACGTGGCGAGGTCGCCGGGGTAGAACCAGCCGTTCGCGAACTTCTCGGCCTCGAGCCCGGGGTTCCGGTACGAGTAGCCGGACTTCACGGTGCGGACGGCGAACTCGCCGATCTCGGTACCGTCCTTCGCCACCGTGTCGGTCGGGTCGGCCAGACGGTCCTCGTGCACGCGGACGACGGCGACGTCGTCGTCGGTCGATGCGCGACCGGTGGAGCCGGCGCCCTCCGGGAAGTCCTCGGGGCGCAGGAACGTGTTCCAGAAGGTCTCGGTGGTGCCGTAGCCGTTGAAGATCCGGGGCGACAGCAGCTCCTGGTACCGCAGCGCCGCGGCACGGTCGAGCGGTGCGCCCATCGTGACGATGCCGTTGAGGCTCGACAGGTCCCGCGCCCGGCGTTCCTGGGCGTCGGCGAGCTGCACCAGGTTCGGCGGGGCCCCGATCAGGAACGTCAGGCGCTCGGACTCGACCAGGTCGAGCACCCGGTCGGCGTCGAAGTGGCGCAGCGTCGTGAGTTCCGCGCCGACGTAGAACACCGGGTTCGGGCCGCCCGAGTACAGGCCGCCACGGTGGAACAGCGGTGACATGTTGAGCGTCTTGTCGAACGGACTGAGCGGGAAGTGCATGACCACGTCGTGCGCGCTGAGCACTTCGACCAGGCTCGGCAGCGGGACGGGCTTCGGCCGACCGGTGGTGCCCGAGGTGTAGAGCCGGGTGGACTCGTCGTAGGTGCTGCGCGGGCCGATCGCCGCGAGTTCCTCGGGGGAGACGGGCTCGGACGCGAGCAGCTCGGCGAACCGGTCGTGGTCGCCGCCCACCGGGACGACCTGGTCCGGCCGGTGCGGCGAGGACTCGATCGCAGCGGCGATCGCACTCGTCCGCTCGGTGTCGTGCACCAGGACGGCGGGTGCGGAGTCCTCGATGATGAACGCGACCTCGTCCGGGGCGAGCCGGAAGTTCGTCGGCGAGAACACCGCGCCGATGCGGTGGCAGGCCAGGTAGAGCATCGCGAACTCGGGTGAGTTGAACAGCTCGACCATCACGACGGAACCCCGTCCGCCACCGTGCCGGACGAGCCACCCGGCGATCCGGTCGACGGCGTCGCCGAGCTCGGCGTAGGTCCACGAGCGGTCCGTCTCCGGCTCGCGGAGCGCGGGTCGGCCGGCGAAGCGGTGGGTGTTGCGGGCGAAGCCGTTCGCGTAGGTGAAGCTGCCCTCGAACACCTCGCGGAAGCGCGTCGCGTCGTAGTCGGACCGGGTGTCGGTGCGGGGTTCCGGGTCGGGTCGGGTGTCGGTCATCATCGCTCCTGCCGCGGTCGTGCGGTGCACACCGTCGGTGCTGCGCGGGCACCGGTCGCGCGGCACTGCTGCACCGCTGGTCCGGTGCGGCGTCGGTCGTCCGTGCGGGACGGCGAACGTCCCCCGTGCGGTGCGACCAGCACCGTTCGTCACACTAGCCCGCTGTCCGCGAACCGGCCCGGATGTGCGTCTTCTGTCCGACGGGTGGTGCGGTGCGCCGCTCTGGAGGCCCGGCTCGGGTCAGACGCGGGCCGCACGCCTGTCGGTGCGCAGCCAGACCAGGGCCGCGATCGCGGCCGCCACGCAGGCCGCGGCGATGCCGACGAGCAGGGCCGGTGCGGCGTGCGTGCCGGTCGTCCCCGAGTAGACCGCGGTGGTCAGCGCGACGGCGACCACCGCGAGCGCGACGTACCGGCCACGGGAGGCGGCGAGCAGTGCACTGCCGGCTGACCCCACGACGGGCAGCAGCGTCGCGACGACGGCACCGAGCCCGCCGACGCACAGCGTGATGGCGAACTCCGACCCGAGCGACACCCAGAAGCCACCGCCCGCGAGCAGGCTGTGCAGCACCCAGCCGGCCGCGGCGAGCCCGAGCAGTGCCAGCACCCGCCAGGTCGCACCCCGGGCGCTCGCGGCGATCCCGGTGCCCAGGCGGAGCGGGCCGGTCGCCAGACCGGGGCGGACGGACGGCACGAGGACGACCCCGACGATGAGTGCGGGGGACAGGTCGGCCGCGCGGGTGACGCCGCACGCCACGAGGGCTGCGAGCACGAGCCACGGCGACACCCGGAACCCGACGGTGCGGTGGTCGCTGCCGGCTGCCCACCGCGTGGCGAACACGACGGCGGCGGTCAGGACGCCGGTCCCGGCGAGGACGGCGATCGCCAGACGGGCGTAGCGGGCCTCGAGCTCGACGCCCACCCCGAGCAGGGTGCACAGCGCCGCGACGGACACCGCGATGGTGATCGACGCCCAGGTCGGCAGGACGTCGTCGCCCCGAGCGCGGTCGGACCGCGAGCGGTTGCGGCCGAGCAGCCCGGCGAACGGCGAGCGGAGGCGGCCCCGGGTGACCGCGGCCACGAGGGCGAGCGGCGCGGCGATCAGCAGGAGGAACCCGGCGGCGACGGCGGTGGCGATCAGGACGGTCTTCCACGAGAACGCGGCCTGGATGGTCGGGACGGTGCGGTCGTAGGCGGTCGCCGCGGTCCAGTCGCCGGCGGGGCCGGACCAGTCGGGGTGGCCTCCGGCGCTGCCGACGCCGGCCGGGGTGCTGCCGGTGCCGTCGCCGGTGCCGTTGCCGGCGCCTGCTGCGCCGCCGTTTTCACCGCCGTTGCCGCCGTTGCCGCCGTTGCCGCCGTCGCCCCCGTTGCCAGCGGCGTTCGGGCCGTTGCCAGTGCCGTTGCCGGTTCCTCCGTGGCCGGTCGCGCCGGGGGTGCCCGTCGTCGCGCCGGACCCCGGCGTCGACGTACCCGGCGTCCCCGGGGTGTCCGTGACGCCCGGGGTCGGTGTGGCGGTCGGAGCCGTGGTGGTGGACCACACCGTGACCCGCACGGCGGCCGACGACCGGGAGTAGTTGCCGGCGACGTCGTGCTGCGTCGCGGTGACCTGGTGCCCGCCGGCGCGCAGCGTCGACCCCGCGGTGGAGCACGACCACGAGGCGTCCGACGCGACCACCACGCCGCACACCGGCGCACGGTCGACGTACACGGTCACGCGGGCGCCCGGCTCACCGGTCCCGGCCACCGTCGTCGAGCGGGTGCCGATCCGTTGGCCGTCGTCCGGTGTCGTGATGCGCGGGGCAGCGGGCGCCGTGCGGTCGACCGTGATCGTCACGGGAGCGGAGGCCGCGCTCCGCAGGTCCGACCGGTAGCCGCGCGCCGTGCTGGCGGTCTGCGACGCGGTGACGGTGAACCGGCCGTCGGCGAGCGACCCGAGGGCGGCCACCCACCGGCCGTCCGCACCGACCCGGGCGATCTGCTGAGCCGAGGAGCCGGACACCGACAGCAGCACCGTCGATCCGGGGTACCCCGTACCGGAGACCGTTCCGCCGGTGGGCCCGGCGGCCGCCAGGGTCGGCGGGACGATGACGTCCGAGGCCGGTGCACTCGCGACGGGCAGTGCGGCGACGAGGTCGCGCACCGTGAAGACCTGCTGCGGGCCGGAGCGCACGGTGCCGAGGCAGGCCCAGGAACCGTTCGGCTCCACCCGGGTCGTGCACCCGGACGAACCCGTCGCGGCCGGGCCGGTCACCCGGACGGTGTGCCCGGGGGTGCCGGTGCCGTGGAAGCGCGTCGTCCCCGTCGTGACGTCACCGGGGTCGGCGATGGTGGGCCGAACGGCGGGACGCGTGGGGGTGGGCGTCGGGGCGCCCGGTCGGCCGGGGCTCGGCGGAGCGATCTCGCTCGGCTCGGGGGTGGCGGTGGGGGTGGCGGCTGCCCGGGCGGCGGGGGCTGCCGGGGCGTCCGCAGCGGCGGCGTCGACCGATGTGCCGTCCGCGGCGACCGCGACGGCCGGGGCTGCCGCGGCGCCGAGCAGGGCGGCGACGAGGACCGTCGTCGCCGCTGCGAGCAGGGCGAAGCGGGGACGACGACGAGGGCTGTCGCCCCCGACAGCCCCCTCGTCCACGTTCTCCCCGCTCGTGTTCACCGGACCCATCCCACGGGATCTGCGGCCTCCGGTCAATACACCTCGCGGATGAGGTTCGGGATCGGGCCGCAGTCCGGGAACACGGTGTGCGTGACTCGGGAATCGCCCGTGAACACTGCTCACGGAACGGAGCATGCTCAGTGCGTCGATAGACTTCACGATGGCCGTTCAGGCCAACGCAGCACCGCGGATCCCGACGCGCAAAGGAGTACGCCCGCATGGACACCGGACTCGTCACGACGCTCATCGTCGTCGGAGTGGTGGTGGTCGTCCTGGTGATCATCGGGATCTACCTCTGGGTGACGTACAACTCCCTCGTGACGCTCAAGGTCCGGGTCGACGAAGCCTGGAGCGACATCTCGGTGCAGCTGAAGCGCCGCGCCGACCTCATCCCCACCATCGTGGACACGGTCAAGGGGTACGCCACGCACGAGAAGGCGGTCTTCGACGACGTGACGAAGGCCCGCGCCGAGACCCTGTCCGCCGGTGACGCCGACACGGCCTCCACCGCCGAGGGGCACATGCAGAAGGCGCTCAAGAGCGTGTTCGCGGTGGCCGAGGGGTACCCGCAGCTGCAGTCGAGCCAGAACTTCCTGCAGCTGCAGTCCGAGCTCGTCGACACCGAGGACAAGATCCAGGCCGCCCGCCGCTTCTACAACGGTGGTGTGCGTGAGCTGAACACGAAGATCCGGGTGTTCCCGAACTCCACGTTCGCGAAGAACCGTGGTTTCTCCGAGGCCCCGTTCTTCGAGACGAACGAGCCGGCGGCCATCGCCGAGCCGCCGCGCGTCCAGTTCTGACCCCAGCGTCGGATCCGACGTGTACAGCGCCATCGCGCGGAACAAGCGCAACACCGTGGTCATCGTCCTGGTGTTCCTGCTGATCATCGGCGCGCTCGGGTTCCTCGGCGGGTACCTCGCCGGCAACGTCTCGATCGGCTTCATCGTGCTCGTGGTGGCCCTCGGGTACGCGGTGCTGCAGTACTTCCTGGCGGCACGGCAGGCCACCGCGATCGCCGGCGGGGTCGAGATCGACCGCGTCTCGGAACCGCGGCTGTGGCGCACCGTCGAGAACCTCGCCATCGCGACCGGCATGCCGATGCCCCGGGTGTTCGTCATCCCCGACCCCTCGCCGAACGCCTTCGCCACCGGGCGTGACCCGGAGCACGCGGTGGTGGCGGCGACGACGGGGCTGCTCGAGCTCATGGACGACCAGGAGCTGCAGGGCGTGATGGCGCACGAGCTCGGACACGTCCGGAACTACGACATCCGGGTGTCCACGATGGTCTTCGGTCTCGTCGTGGCCGTCGGGCTCATCGCCGACGTCCTGCTCCGCATCTCGATCTTCAGCGGCCTGTCCGGCGGGCGGAACCGCAACTCGGACAACGGTGGCAGCGCCAACCCGGTGCTGCTCATCGCCGGGATCGTCGCCGTCATCGTGGCCCCGATCGCGGCGGCCGGCGTGCAGGCGGCGGTGTCCCGGCAGCGCGAGTACCTGGCCGACGCGACCGGGGCGATGACGACCCGGCACCCGGAGGGCCTCGCCCGGGCCCTCGAGAAGCTCGGCGCGTACGGCCGACCGATGCAGACGCAGAACTCCGCAATGGCGCACCTGTGGATCGCCGACCCGATGCGCCCCGGTGTGATGGACCGACTGTTCTCGACGCACCCGCCGCTGCCCGACCGCATCGCGCGGCTGCGGGCGAACGCCGACCGGTTCTGACGGGTCAGCCGATGCCGTCGGCGACCGTGTCCTCGGCCGTCTCGATCGGTTCGGGGGTGTCCGCGTCGTCAGCGGACGCGTGCGGCACCAGGGGCACTCCGAGCGCCCCGGCGACGGCCGCAGCAGCGGTGCCTCGGTCGGTCACCTCGATCGCGCCGAGACCCTGCCAGCTCGCGGTCCGTCGCAGTGTGTCGGCGAGCCGCTCGGGGTCCAGGTGCTCGCCGGGTTCCTGCCACGCGGTCCGGACGCGGAGCACACCGCGCTGCCGGTCGCTCTTCAGGTCGATCCGCCCGACGAGCCGGTCGTCCTGCAGCACCGGCAGCACGTAGTAGCCGAACACCCGCTTCGGGGCCGGTGTGTAGAGCTCGATCCGGTAGTGGAAGCCGTACATCCGCTCGGCCCGTCGCCGGAACCAGACGACCGGGTCGAAGGGGCTCAGCACCGCGTCCGCCGTCAGCTGCCGGGGGACCCGAGCCCCCGCGTGCAGCCAGGCCCGCTCGCCCCAGCCCTCGACCCGCACCGGCAGGAGCTCGCCGGCGTCGGTGAGGTCGGCGATGGCCGTGGCCGTGTCGTCGGAGCGCAGCCGGTAGTAGTCCGCGATGTCCGCTCGGGTGCCGATGCCGAGCGCCCGTGTGGCCTGGCGCACGAGCTCGAGCACGGCATCGGCACGCGGCGGGGCGGTCTCGAGGAAGCCCGCGGGCAGCACCTGCTCGGGCAGGGCGTACACCCGCTCGAACCCGGCTCGTCCGGCACTCACCGCCTCACCCCAGCGGAACATCTGCTCGAGCCCGAGCTTCACGTCGCTCCACCCCCACCAGGGGCCGCGTCGCACGTTCGACTCGTGCTCCACCGCGCTCGCCCGCATCGGCCCCTCGGCCCGGAGCAGGGCGTGCAGTTCGCGCCGGACGGCAGCGGTCCGGGTGACGCCGTCGATCCGGGTCGGGCCGGCGTCACGCTCCCGCAGGGCGTCCATCCGCCACCGGAACAATCGCAGGTCGTCGCGGGGGATGAACGCCGCCTCGTGCGCCCAGTACTCGGTGTAGGGACCCGACCGTCCGAGCGTCAGCCGGTCGAGCGTCGACCGATCGTAGGCCCCGAGCCGGGCGAAGAGCGGCAGGTAGTGGCTGCGTTCGAACACGTTGACGGAGTCGATCTGCAGCAGCCCGAGCCGGCCGAACGCGGTGTTCAGCGCACGCGTCGAGACCGGCTCGGCGGGTGGCCGTCCGAACCCCTGCGCGGCGAGTGCGACCCGGCGGGCCTCGGCGGCGGAGAGCGTCGACCTGGGCATGCCGCGACGCTACCGAACCCCGCCGACATGAGGGTCCACGAACGTATGCCGCATAAGGCACCTGACGGGAAGCACATCGCTACACTCGGGCCCATGGCATGGGGAAGCAAGCAGACACACCCCGACCCCGTGGTCGAGGAATCCGTCCCGGTCGGCGTGCGCATCGCCGGCGCGTGGTCGTGGCGGGCGCTCGTCGTCGTCGGCGTGATCGCCGTCTTCATCTGGCTCGTCACGGTCTTCAGCGAGATCCTCATCCCGTTCCTGGTCGGCATCGTGGTCTCGGCGCTCCTCGTGCCGATCTCCAATTGGCTGCAGCGGCACCACGTGCCGAAGTGGCTCGCCGTCGTGACGAGCCTGCTCGGCGGCATCGCGGCGCTCGGTGGCCTGATCTGGCTCGTCGTCGACCAGATCATCGCGTCGTACCCGTCCCTGCGTGACCGGACGGTCGACCAGTACGCGAACATCAAGGACTTCGTCCTGAGCTCCGGGTTCGGCATCAGCCAGTCCGACGTGAACGGCTGGCTCGACGACGGCACGAAGTGGCTGCAGGACAACTCCGCGTCGATCCTGTCCGGGGTCGCCAGCGCGGGTTCGGGTGCAACGCACGCCTTCGAAGCGCTCTTCATCATCCTGTTCACCACGATCTTCCTGCTGATCGACGGCAAGAACGTCTGGCGCTGGTCCGTGCGGCTGTTCCCGACGAAGGCCCGCGCAGCGGTGGACGGCGCCGGTGTCGCCGGCTGGATCACCCTGACGAGCTTCATCCGCGTGCAGATCTTCGTCGCCTTCGTCGACGCGGTCGGCATCGGCCTGGGCTCCTTCATCGTCGGGCTCTTCTTCGGCGGCATGCCGCTGGTGATCCCGATCGCCGCGTTCGTGTTCCTCGGCGCGTTCATCCCGGTCGTCGGTGCCATCGTCACGGGCTTCCTGGCGGTGTTCGTCGCGCTGATCTTCAACGGTCCCCTCGCGGCGGTCCTGGTGCTCGGCGTCGTCCTGCTGGTCCAGCAGATCGAGGGCCACATCCTGCAGCCGCTCGTCATGGGCAACGCGGTCAAGGTCCACCCGCTGGCGGTCGTCCTCGGGGTCACCGCGGCCTCCGGGCTCGCCGGCATTGCCGGAGCCTTCTTCGCCGTGCCCCTGATCGCGACGTTGAACGCCATGGTCACCACCATCGCGAGCGGACGCTGGCGACGGCTCGACTCCGACCACGTCCTCGAAGCGACGCCCAAGCGCGGGCAGCACGGGCAGATCCAGTTGCTCCGACGCCGTCGGCACAAGGTCGGCGACGACGTCCCGGCGCCGGGCGTCGACTCCGGTCCCTCGGCCGAAGAAGACACCGCCAGCACCAACTGAGCGTCACACGAGTTCGCCGCGGGGCCCCGGAACGACGATGATGGGGGAGTGACCGACACCAGCGCCTCCCCGCACACGCTCGCCGCGATCCCGACCCTCGCGGACATCGAGGCGGCGCGCGAGACCATCAAGGGCGTCGCACGCGTCACCCCGATGGAGACGTCGCAGTTCCTCGCCGAGCTGCTCGGGTCGCCGGTGCACCTGAAGTGCGAGAACCTGCAGCGCACGGGTGCCTACAAGGTGCGCGGTGCCTACAACCGACTCTCGACCCTGTCCGCCGAGCAGCGCGCCAAGGGCGTCGTCGCCGCGAGTGCCGGCAACCACGCGCAGGGTGTCGCCCTCGCCGCCCGCGAGCTCGGCATCCCCGCGACGATCTTCACGCCGGTCGGGGTCGCCCTGCCCAAGCTGCAGGCCACGCGCCACTACGGCGCCGACGTCGTGCTGCGCGGCCACTCCGTCGAAGAGGCGCTGAGCGCCGCCAAGGACTTCGCCGCACACACCGGCGCCGTGTTCATCCCGCCGTTCGACCACCCGGCCGTGATCGCCGGGCAGGGCACGCTCGGCCTCGAGATCATCGACCAGGTGCCCGATGTCGACACCGTCGTCGTACCGATCGGTGGCGGCGGCGTCATCTCCGGCATCGCGCTCGCCGTGAAGGGCATGGCCGAACGGCTCGGACGGCCGATCCGGGTCATCGGTGTGCAGGCGGAGAACGCCGCTGCCTACCCGTCATCGATCACCGCCGGCGAACCCGTCACCATCACCACGAAGCCGACCATCTCCGACGGCATCGCGGTGGCGCGCCCCGGCGACCTGAACTTCCCGATCATCCGCGACCTGGTCGACGACATCGTCACCGTCTCGGACGACGACACCGCCCGCGCCCTGCTCGTCCTGCTCGAGCGCGCCAAGCTCGTGGTCGAGGCAGCGGGGGCCGTCGGTGTCGCCGCGATCATGTCCGGTGCCGTCCGCGACACCGGCCGCACCGTGGTGCTGCTGAGCGGCGGCAACATCGACCCGCTCATGATGGAGCGCGTGATCACCCGCGGGCTCGTCGCGGCCTCGCGGTACATCGGCATCCGCATCATGCTCCCGGACCGCCCGGGTCAGCTCGCCCGCGTCGCCCAGGTCATCTCCGACGCCGGCGCGAACGTGGTCGAGGTGCTGCACACCCGCCACGGGCAGGGCCTGGTCATCAACGAGGTCGCGCTGGACCTGTCGATCGAGGCGCGCGGCCCCGAGCACGCGCAGGAGGTCATCCAGCGCCTGCACGAGGTCGGCTTCCGCCCGGAACTCCTGGAGCACTAGTCCGCGACGATCCACGAGTCGTTCGACGCGTGGACTGTCGGACGTGCGGTGGGCGCCCTGGGCGCGAGCAGTGGACAGACGGGAGGCCCGTGGCGGTGTCGCCACGGGCCTCCCGTCTGCAGTGGGCCGGGTCTACGGCTCGTAGCGCTCGATCTTGACGACCTCGACGGCGATCTCCTTGCCGTTCGGCGCCGTGTACGTGGCCTTGTCGCCGGCCTTGAGGCCGACGATGGCCGCGCCGACGGGGCTGACCGGGCTGTAGACCGTCAGGTCGGAGCCCTCGGCGACGATCTCGCGGCTGCCGACCAGGAAGGTGGACTCGTCGCCGGCGATGACCGCCGTGACGACGGTGCCCGGCTCGACGGTGCCGTCGAACTCGGCTTCGCTGACGGTGGCGTGCTTGAGGAGCTCGGTGAGGACGCGGATGCGGGCCTCGATCTTGCCCTGCTCGTCCTTCGCGGCGTGGTAGCCGCCGTTCTCCTTGAGGTCGCCCTCTTCGCGAGCGGCCTCGATGCGGCGCGCGATCTCGGCACGGCCCTCGCCGCTCAGCTCGTCGAGCTCCGCCTTGAGACGGTCGTGCGCCTCCTGGGTCAGCCAGGTGACCTGCGTGTCGTTGCTCATGTTCTGTCCCTTCGACCATGAAAAAACGAGACCGGCCGAGTGGTCGGTCTCGAGAGGCGAATCAGGACAGTCTAGGGAATCCAGCAGTCGTGGATCAAGCCGGTCACGCCCCGCGTCGTCGTGGTGACCTGCGTGGAGATGCTCCGGCTGCGCTGTTCGGACGCCGGGACGGTGATCTCCTTCCAGCCGACGATCGAGTAGCTCTTGTCGAGGACCTGCACGGCGCACTTCGCCTCGACGCCCGGGTCGACGGACACCTGCGAGTGGACGACGGTGCTGTGCTCGGACAGCACCTCGTACCCGATGACGTCCTGGTCGAGGCCGCGGTCGGACTGGTCGAGCCCGGCCCAGATCACCCACGCACCGAAGACCACGACGACCGCGATGGCCGCGACGATCGCGAAGAGGCGGCTGCGGCGCTTGCGCGCCGGGGTGCGGCCGTAGCGCTCGTCGAGGGTGGCGGTCTGGGTCTGTTCGGACAGTTCGGGGCTCCCGGGGTGGATATCCTGATCCCAGGGTAGTTCACGCGATGCTGTGCGCTGCCCGCGTCCGACGCCGCTCACCCGCAGTGAGGAACCCCACGTGCCCTACCGTCTGCTGGCCGTCCACGCCCACCCCGACGACGAGTCGAGCAAGGGTGCCGCGACCGCCGCGAAGTACGTGGCCGACGGGCACCAGGTGCTCGTCGTGTCCTGCACCGGTGGCGAGGCCGGCGACATCCTGAACGACCAGCTCGGTGAGCCGGCGACGAGCCGTGCCCACCGTGACATGGCCGGGTACCGCCGCACCGAGATGGCCGCGGCGCAGCAGGCGCTCGGCATCGACCACGTGTGGCTCGGCTACCACGACTCGGGGCTGCCCGACGCCGAGAAGGGCGAGACGGTCCGGCCGGGCACGTTCTCCACGGTGCCGCTCGAGTACAGCACCGAGGCCCTCGTCCGCGTTATCCGCCGGTTCCGCCCGCACGTGCTCGTCACCTACGACGAGAACGGCGGCTACCCGCACCCCGACCACATCCGCACGCACGAGGTCTCGATGGCCGCGTGGTCCGCCGCCGCCGACCCGTCGGCGTACCCGTCCGCCGGTGCCCCGTGGTCGATCGCGAAGCTCTACTACGAGCGCACGATGAACCCGCGCCGCTTCAGCACGATCTTCGAAGCCCTGCAGGAGCGCGACCCGGACAGCCCCGCGATCGAGCAGCTGCGCGAGTGGGTCGAGCGGTTCGCCGACCGGCCCGACCTCGCCACCACCCACGTCGACGTGCACGAGTACTTCGACCAGCGTGACGCCGCACTCCGCGCGCACGCCAGCCAGGTCGCACCGGACAGCGCCTTCTTCTACTGGCCGAACGACCTCCTCGCGACGGTGTGGCCGACCGAGGACTACCAGCTCGTGGAGGCACGCGTGCCGACCGAGCTCCCGGAGACCGACCTGTTCGCCGGGATCCCAGCCGACAAGGAACCGACCTCGTGAGCACCATCGCGGCGGCACTCGCCGCCACCCCCAGCCCCAGCCCCTCGGTCGTCCCCGACGTCGACGTCACCCCGGGTGTCGTCGGGTTCATCGCGATCGCACTCGTCGCGATCGTGACGATCCTGCTCGTGGTGGACATGACCCGACGCATCCGTCGGACCCGTTACCGCGCCGAGGTGCGTGAGCGGCTCGAGGCCGAGGCGAACGGCGCCGCGGGTGACGGCACCGCGACGGACGAGCCGGAGCGGCGGGCGGCCGAGGACGGCCGGGCAGACGTCGGCGACGACACCGAGCGCGGCTGACGCGACCGGGTAGGGACGGGAGGCCCGTGGCGGCATCGCCACGGGCCTCCAGTCCGCCTTGTGCGCGCGCCTACCGAAACCGGGCGTACCTGGTCGAACCGGGCGTACCTGGTCGGAACTTCCTGGTGAGTACGCCCGGAACCACCAGGTATCGCACGTGTTCTGGGAAGGAACGTGCGACGGTCAGCGCACCGGGTCCAGCGCGACGATGAGCACACCGACCCACTGCGCACCGAAGGCCACCACGGTCAGGGCGTGGAACACCTCGTGGAACCCGAACTGCGTCGGCACCGGGTTCGGCCGCTTGAAGCCGTAGACCAGCGCGCCGATGATGTACGCGACGCCGCCGGACAGGATGAGCACGGTCATCGGCACGCTCGCCGCGAAGAACTGCGGCAGCAGCCCGAGGGCAGCGCACCCGAGCACCAGGTAGATCGGGACGTACAGCCAGCGGGGCGCGTTGATCCAGAGCACCCGGAACGCGATGCCGAGCGCCGCGCCCGACCACATCACCCAGAGCACGACGACCATCAGGGTGTGCGGCAGGGCGCAGATCGCGACGGGCGTGTAGGTGCCGGCGATGAGCAGCAGGATGTTGGTGTGGTCGATGCGCTTCAGCACGGCCTTCACCTTCGGCCCCCACGGGAACCGGTGGTAGGTCGCCGAGACGCCGAACATCGCGAGCGACGTCGCCATGAACACGGCGCTGCCGACCTTCGCGGCGGTGCTGTCGGCGAGGGCGATCAGGACGACCCCCATCGCGATCGCGAACGGGAACGCACCGAGGTGGATCCAGCCGCGCCAGGCCGGACGGGGTTCGGCGGCGGTCGTGGTCGTGTTCGCCGACGCCTCTTCCGTGAACGGGACGTGGGGGAGTGTTCCGGTCTCGTGCTCGTCCTGCATGGTCCCGACCATAGGGCCTGACCCCGAACGACAGCCACGTGTCCGCAGAGCGGGAGCCTCAGGGATCCGGTGTCGGTGGTGCACTACGCTCGGTGCGTGACCGGGACGGCGGGATGGACAGGGCGAGGGATCCTCTACCGCGCCTACCAGCGCCGGATCCGCCGCCAGCTCGAGGGTGCAGCGAAGCCCAAGCACGTCGCCATGATCGTGGACGGCAACCGCCGCTGGGCGAAGCAGCTCGGGCTCGAGTCCGCCGCGCACGGCCACCGCGCCGGCGCCGCGAAGATCCCGGAGTTCCTGACGTGGTGCGACGACCTCGGCATCGAGGTCGTGACGCTGTACCTGCTGTCCGCCGACAACCTGACTGGTCGCGGCGGCGAGGAGCTCGAGGAACTCGTCGGCATCATCGCCGACCTCGCCGGGGTCCTGGCCGACAACCGTGACTGGCGCGTGCAGCACGTCGGGTCGAACGAGGGGCTGCCGGAGAACCTGGTGACCGCGCTCGAACAGGCCGAGCAGCGCACCGCCGGCCGCACCGGCCTCCACGTCAACCTGGCCGTCGGGTACGGCGGCCGTCGTGAGATCGCGGACGCCATGCGCAGCATCGTGCAGGCGCACGGCGCGGGTGGCGGCACCATCGACACCCTGGCCGAGGTCCTGACGCCGGAGCTCATCGGCGACCACCTGTACACGCAGGGCCAGCCCGACCCCGACCTGGTGATCCGGACCTCGGGCGAGCAGCGGCTGTCCGACTTCATGCTGTGGCAGAGCGCGCACAGCGAGTTCTACTTCGTCGAGGCGTTCTACCCGGACCTGCGCGAGGTCGACTTCCTCCGGGCGGTCCGCGACTTCGGACTCCGGTCGCGTCGGTTCGGCGGCTGAGCAGCCACCTCCCGCACCGGGTTCGTCGGCGGAGCCGCGTCCCAGTAGGCTCTCAGGGTTCAACCCTGTGAAAGGTGCACCACCTGTGAACATCGACGAGTACGCCGCCGGCTTCTCCGAAGACCCCGGTTACCTCGACCACGCTGCGTTCGGCCCCGTGCAGACCGCCGTGCTCGAGGAGCAGCGTGTGCTCGGCACCATCCAGGCACACATGCGCTTCGGCGCCATGGAGACCCTCGACGAGCAGGACGCCCGCGTCCGCACCGTCGCCGCCCGCCTGGTCGGCCGCCGCGAGGACCAGGTCGTCTCGCAGGCCGCGACGACCCCTGGCCTGCTGCACACCGCCTTCGGTCTGACCGGTGGCGTGCTCGTGTCCGCCGACGAGTACCCGTCGCTGCCGCTCGCGCTGGCCAGCGCAGCCTCGGCCACCGGCGGACGGGTACAGCCCGTCGTCATCGAGTCGGGTGCCGGCTGGGTGACGCCCGAGCTGATCCGTGAGCGCCTGACCGACGAGGTGACCGCCGTCGCGGTGTCCCTGGTCGACTGGCGCACCGGCTACCTGACCGACCTCGCCGCCATCCGCGAGGTCATCGGCGACCGCCTGCTCATCGTCGACGCGATCCAGGGCTTCGGCGTCGTCGACGCCCCGTACGAGATCGCCGACGTCGTCGCCACCGGCGGGCAGAAGTGGCTGCACGCCGGGTGGGGCACCGGCTTCGTGGCGTTCAGCGACCGCGCCCTGAACCGGATCCGTCCGGCGCTGTCCGGCCCGCACGGCACGTCCGGCTGGCCCACCGAGGTCCCCGCAGTGCGTCCGGGGGCCGCCGGCTTCCAGATGTCCCGCATCGACCCGGTCGCGCAGGCCCGGCTCGCGGTGTCGCTCGAGCGTCTCACCGCGGTCGGCGTCGCCGCCGTGCAGGAGCGGGTCACCGACCGCGTCGAGCGTGTGTTCGCCATCGCCGACGAGTTCGGGCTCGAGGTCGAGTCCAGCCGCGACCCGGCCGAGCGCGCCGGCATCGTGGTGCTCCGGCCGACGCAGGGTCGCGTGACGGCCCTGTCCGCCGCGATGCACAACCACGGCGTCACCGCGACCACGCGGCTCGGCGTCGCGCGGGTGTCCGTGTTCCCGTCGACCACCGACGAGACCCTGGACATGTTCCGCGACGCCTGCGTCTCGTACGCCACCATGCAGTAGCAGCGGCGCGGCTGCTGCGCTTGCTGCCTCCCGTCCGCGTCCCGTGAGCGGTCAGGACACCCCGCTCACGTCCGCCGAGTGGTCACCACCGGTCGGCTGGCGCCGTCGCAGCCGACGGTCCGTGACCACTCGGCGTTGCGCGCGCGACGAGTCGCGACCACCGGACGGCCTGGAGGCGCGGTGCCAGGCCGCCACGGGCCTCCCGTCCGGAGTCCGCGAGCGGTCACGGCGCCCCGCTCACGTCCGCCGAGTGGTCACCACCCGTCGGCCGGGGCCGTCGCAGCCGACGGTTCGTGACCACTCGGCGTCGCCGCCGCGCGCGGCGTCGCGAGCCGCGCTCGCGTTGTTCACGCGACCGTAACTCCGGAAACCGCGTGTCGCTGTCGGGGTGTCGGGGGCCGGACGTACGTTGTCCCCATCGGGCACCGCGCCCGATCGAAGCGGCCACAGTCGGTGCTTCGGGACCCGCTCCGTGGCCGCGTTCGAGGACAGGACCGGGCCCGTCGCGGCCCGGGGATGGAGTGGTCGTGACCTCTCAGAACGTCTCTCGCGGAGCACAGCAGCAGCACACCGCGGACTCGTCCACATCGGTCGCCCAGCGCACGTACGTGCTCGACACATCGGTGCTCCTCAGCGATCCGCGGGCCTTGTTCCGCTTCGCCGAGCACGCCGTGGTCCTGCCCGTGGTGGTCGTCAGCGAACTCGAGGCGAAGCGCAACGACCCGGAGATCGGGTACTTCGCCCGGCAGGCCCTCCGGCTGCTCGACGAACTGCGCATCGAGCACGAGCGGCTCGACTTCCCGATCGCGATCGGCGACGGCGGCTCGTTCCGCGTCGAACTGAACCACTCCAACCAGTCCGTCCTGCCGTCGGGCCTGCAGCTCGGCGACAACGACTCCCGCATCCTCGCTGTCGCGTCGAACCTGAAGAACGACGGGCTCGACGTCGTGGTCGTGTCGAAGGACCTGCCGCTCCGGGTCAAGGCGTCCTCGATCGGCATGGCGGCGGAGGAGTACCGCGCCGAACTCGCGGTCGACTCGGGCTACACCGGCATCGCCGACCTGCAGGTGTCCGGCGAGCAGATGTCCGACCTGTACGAGAAGGAGGAGATCCGGTCCTCGAAGCTCGACGGCGTCCCGGTGAACACCGGCGTCGTCATCCACTCCGAACGTGGATCGGCCCTCGGCCGCGTGCACGTCGCCGGCGCCGTCGCACTGGTGCGCGGCGACCGTGAGGTCTTCGGCCTCCGCGGGCGCTCGGCCGAGCAGCGGCTCGCCATCGACGCGCTGCTCGACTCCGAGATCGGC
This sequence comes from Curtobacterium sp. ME-Dv--P-122a, assembly GCF_030209645.1. NCBI lineage: Bacteria > Bacillati > Actinomycetota > Actinomycetes > Micrococcales > Microbacteriaceae > Curtobacterium > Curtobacterium sp. ME-Dv--P-122a. Next base: position 12,129 of record NZ_JARVRO010000004.1, on the reverse strand, counting down.
ATCGTCTCGCTCGGCGGCAGCGCCGGAACGGGCAAGTCGGCGCTCGCCCTGTGCGCCGGACTCGAAGCCGTGCTCGAACGGCAGCAGCACAAGAAGATCATGGTGTTCCGGCCGCTGTACGCCGTGGGCGGGCAGGACCTCGGCTTCCTTCCCGGCGACGCCGGCGAGAAGATGAACCCGTGGGCGCAGGCCGTCTACGACACCCTCGGTTCGGTGGTGTCGGACAACGTCCTCGACGAGGTGGTCGAGCGAGGCCTGATCGAGGTGCTGCCCCTGACCCACATCCGCGGCCGCTCCCTGCACGACGCCTTCGTGATCGTCGACGAGGCCCAATCGCTCGAACGGAACGTGCTGCTCACGATGCTCTCCCGCATCGGTCAGAACTCACGGGTCGTGCTCACCCACGACGTCGCGCAGCGCGACAACCTGCGGGTCGGCCGGCACGACGGGATCGCGTCGGTCATCGAGCGGCTCAAGGGGCACCCGCTCTTCGCGCACGTCACGCTGACGCGGTCCGAGCGCTCCGCGATCGCGGCCCTGGTCACCGACCTGCTGGACTCGCCGGATCTGGTGTAGCGGCAGGCGCTGTCGGGTTTTCGCGCTGACCGACAGGTCACGCACTTCCGGACGCGTGACCTGTCGCTCAGCGCGTGAGGCGGGCAGAGCCGCCATCGGACGGACGGGAGGCCCGGTGCCAGCTGGCACCGGGCCTCCCGTCCGTCCTGGGGGTGCGTCAGGAGCGTCGCGCTACTTCGGGTGGGTCATGCTGAGGACGTCGAGCGCCTCGTCGAGCTGCGCCTCGGTGACCTCGCCGCGCTCGACGTGGCCGAGGGCCACGACGGCTTCGCGCACGGTGATGCCCTCGGCGACGGCGTACTTCGCGACCTTGGCCGCTGCCTCGTAGCCGATGACCCGGTTGAGCGGGGTGACGATCGACGGCGAGGACTCCGCGAAGGCGCGGGCACGCTCGAGGTTCGCCTGCAGCCCGTCGATGGTCTTGTCCGCGAGCACCCGCGAGCTGTTCGCCAGCAGGCGGATCGACTCGAGCAACGCCGTGCCCATCACCGGGATGGCGACGTTGAGCTCGAACGCACCCGAGGCACCGGCCCAGGCGATGGTGGCGTCGTTGCCGATGACCCGGGCGCCGACCATCAGGGTGGCCTCGGGGATCACCGGGTTCACCTTGCCCGGCATGATCGAGGAGCCGGGCTGCAGGTCGGGGATGTGCAGCTCGCCCAGGCCGGTGTTCGGACCGGAGCCCATCCAGCGCAGGTCGTTGTTGATCTTCGTCAGGCTGACGGCGAGCACCTTGAGCGCACCGGAGGCCTCGACCAGGGCGTCACGCGCGCCCTGCGCCTCGAAGTGGTCGACGGCCTCGGTGATCGGCAGGTCGGTGTCGCTCGCGAGCTGGGCGATGACCCGCTGCGGGAAGCCCTTGGGGGTGTTGATGCCGGTGCCGACCGCGGTGCCGCCGAGCGGGACCTCGGCGACGCGGGGGAGCGTCGCCTGCACACGCTCGACGCCCAGGCGGATCTGGCGTGCGTAGCCGCCGAACTCCTGCCCGAGGGTGACGGGCGTGGCGTCCATCAGGTGCGTCCGGCCGGACTTCACGGCGTCGGCCCAGAGCGTGGCCTTCGCTTCGAGGGACTCGGCGAGGTGCTCGAGTGCGGGCACGAGGGTGCGGAGGAGCGCCTCGGTCACGGCGACGTGCACGGAGGTGGGGAAGACGTCGTTCGACGACTGCGAGGCGTTGACGTGGTCGTTCGGGTGCACCGCAGAACCCGCGATGTCGGACGCCAGTGTCGCGAGCACCTCGTTCATGTTCATGTTCGACGACGTGCCGCTGCCGGTCTGGTAGACGTCGACCGGGAACTGGTCGTGGTGCTGCCCGCCGATGATCAGGTCGGCCGCGCCGGCGATGGCGTCGGCGACGGCGGGCTCGACGATGCCGAGTTCACCGTTCACGATGGCCGCCGCACGCTTGATCCGTGCGAGTGCCACGATCTGCGCCGACTCGAGCCCGGTGCCCGAGATGGGGAAGTTCTCGACGGCGCGCTGGGTCTGGGCACGGTAGAGCGCCGACTTCGGCACCCGTACCTCGCCCATGGTGTCGTGCTCGATGCGGAACTCGGTCGGGGTGGTGTCGGTCACGTCGTCGTGGTCCTTCCTGGGGTGCTCGCCGGTCGCGGTCGCGCCGGCCCGTGCCTGCGCCCCGGGGTCGCCGGGGCGGTCGTCGTCGGGGTCGGGTCGGTCAGACCTGGCCGACGACGGTGTCGATGGTGACTTCTCCGGTGGCGAGGTCGTACGTCGCCCCGACGACGGCCAATCTACCCTCGGCCACGGCGTCGGAGACCGCGCCGGAGCGCTCGATCACCTGGCGGAGGGTGGCTTCGAGGTGTGCGGCGCCGACGGCTTCCTGCGGGAGCTCGGCGTCGGTGAGTCGGACCTTCTCGACGCTCGGGGCGATCGCGTCGACGAGGGCCTGCAGGTGCGGGGCGGGGACGGGCTCACCGGAGCGCGCTGCCGCGACGGCACCGCACCGGGTGTGCCGGAGCACGACGACCAGGGGCGTGCCCAGGGCGACGACCGCGAACTCGATCGAGCCGAGCACGACGTCGTCGACGATCTGGCCGGCGTTGCGGATGGCGAACAGGTCACCGATGCCGGCGTCGAAGACGTGCTCGAACGGCACCCGCGAGTCCGAGCAGCCGAGGACGGTCGCGAACGGCGACTGCGATCCTTCGAGCTCGGTGCGGCGGTCCGGGTCCACGCGGCCCATCCGGCGCTTGTCGGCGGCGAAGCGGGCGTTGCCGTCGACCAGCAGGCGCAGGGCGTCGGACGGGGTGGAGGCGGCGCGGTCGGGCATGGGGCTCCTCGGTTCGGGTGGGACGGGGTGGTGACTGGCGGGGCGGTGCCCGTCGTCTACTCGGTCAGTTCTCGGGAGACGGCGGTCGCGACGGTCCGGAACGCCTTGTCGTCGGCGGTGCCGGAGAGCACGATCGTGTTCTTGCCGAACGTCGAGACGAGCGAGTACGCGTGGTTGCCGGCATCGGTGCCCTCGGCGCGGCGGTCGTAGACGGTCCACTCCGTGTCACCGATCGTGCGGTCACCGGTGGACGGCCGCTGGTCGAGCTGGTTCGACACCCACGAGGCGTTGGCGTCGATGCCCTGCTGCAGACCGAGGTACTGCTTGTCCGGCGTCACGAAGCCGACGGTCCAGACGTCCACGCCGTCGGTGGTCTTGCTGGCGAAGTCCGCGCGGTTGGCGCTGTAGCCGTCGGGCAGCGGCGGCGCCACCAGGGTGACGTCGTCGACGTTCGCCTTCGCCGCGATCTGCTGGTAGTCGACGGTGCGGTCCACCGTGGTGTCGGGCCGGACGACGACCGCCACCAGGAACAGCACGATGCCGAGCGAGGCGATGAGCGCGATGACCAGGTTGAACGCGGTCTGGTGCTGTCGGCGGGCGGTCCGGGCGGCGTCCTTGCGGGCCCAGGTCTCCTCTGCCGTCTCGGGGCGACCGAGCTCGGCGACGATCGGGCGGCCGTTGGCGTCGGTCATCGGCCGGCGCCGTCCTGGGCGTCGCTGGCCGCACGGGCAGCGTCGAGCCGTGCGCGGGCGCCGACGAGCCACTCTTCGCACCGGGCGGCGAGGGCTTCGCCCCGCTCCCAGAGCGCCAGCGAACGCTCGAGGGTCGCGGAGCCCTGTTCGAGCTCGCTCACGACGCGCACGAGTTCGTCGCGGGCCGCTTCGTAGCTCAGCGACTGGACGTCGGTCTGCTCGGGTTCCTGCTGGGATGGCACGGGTCGATCCTACCGAGCGTCCACCGACGATCCGTCGCCCGGACCCAGGCTGTGGAGAACACCCGTGGTGGTCAGGAGCCGTCCGGGCCGGGGCCGTCCGGCTCGAGCGTGCCCGTGGCCGTGCCGGCACCGAGCGTGACGTGCACCGGCGTCGCTCCGGACAGGTCGTCGGTGCCGCGGACCACACCGCCGTCGGCGCGCTGCACGATGGCGTACCCGCGGCGCAGGGTGTCCCGCGGCGAGAGTGCCCGGAGCCGGGCGGTCAGGTGCCCGACCTCGGAGTGCCCGCGCTCCAGCCGGCGGTCGAGCAGTTCGCGGGCGCGGGACAGGTCGCGGGCGACCTCTTCCGCACGGGTGTCGACGAGCCACGCGGTCGACGCCAGGGCCGGGCGCGACCGCAGCGCGGCGAGCCGGTCGGCCTCGACCGACAGCGTGTGCGAGAGCCGGAGCCCGAGCCGGGCGCGGGCCGCCCGGACGTTGGCGAGCTCCTCGGCGACGTCGGGCACGACCCGCTTGGCGGCGTCCGTCGGGGTCGAGGCGCGCAGGTCGGCGACCTCGTCGAGGATCGGGCGGTCGGCCTCGTGCCCAATCGCCGAGACGATCGGGGTCGACGCCGCGGCCGCCGCACGGACGAGTCCTTCGTCGCTGAAGCCGAGCAGGTTCTGGAAGTCGCCGCCGCCGCGCGCGATGATGATGACGTCGACCTCGGGGTCGGCGTCGAGCTCGAGGATCGCCGCCGTGACCTCGCCCACGGTCCGTTCGCCCTGCACCGCGGTGTGCACGGTGCGGAACTCCACCTGGGGCCACCGCAGCTGCGCGTTCCGCTTGACGTCCTTCTCGGCGTCCGAGTCCTTGCCGGTGATGAGGCCGATGCGGTGCGGCAGGAACGGCAGACGCTGCTTCCGGGACGGGTCGAACAGCCCTTCCTCGGCGAGGGTGCGGCGGAGGCGCTCGAGGCGTTCGAGCAGGTCACCGAGCCCGACGTGCTTCATCTCGACGACCTGCATCGTCAGCGAGCCGCCCTTGACCCAGTAGTTCGGCTTGAGGGCGGCGACGACCCGGTCGCCCTGCTTGATGTCCGCAGGCACCCGGGAGCGCACGCTCGACCAGATGGAGAACGACACGGTGGCGTCGACCTCGACGTCCTTGAGCTTGCCGTACACGTTGCCGCCGGCGACGTTCCACTGCGTGATCTCGCCCTCGACCCACGCGGTGCCGAGTCGGTCGATCCAGTCGCGGAGCTTCGCGCCGAGGAGCGCCACCGGCCACGGGTTGTCGGCCGTCGGCGGGCCCTGTTCGATCGCCATGTCGCTCCTCGTCCTGCTGGGACGTCCATCGTGCCCGAGACCGGTGACAGGCGACGGACGTCGTGTTCTCCACAGGCACTCCGCGCGCCCAGGTCGCGTGCGTGCCGCTCACCTATCATCGGGGACGTGACGATCACCAACGGCCACACGGTCCCGCTCGCCCCGCCGCGTGTGCACGCGGCACGGGGTCGACTGCGTGACGAACCGGTCGCCGGCCCCAAGAAGGTGCTGCTCGCGGCCCCCCGTGGTTACTGCGCCGGGGTGGACCGTGCGGTCGTCGCGGTCGAGAAGGCGTTGGAGCAGTACGGCGAGCCCGTCTACGTCCGCAAGCAGATCGTCCACAACGTGCACGTGGTGTCGACGCTCGAGCAGCGCGGTGCCGTCTTCGTCGACGACGTGGCCGAGGTGCCCCGTGGTTCGCACGTCGTCTTCAGCGCGCACGGTGTGTCGCCGGCCGTCGTCGCGGGTGCCGCCGAGCGCGACCTGCACGCCATCGACGCCACCTGCCCCCTCGTCACCAAGGTCCACCGCGAGGCCACCCGGTTCGCCAAGGCCGAGCGGACCATCATCCTGATCGGCCACGCCGGCCACGAAGAGGTCGAGGGCACGATGGGGCACGCCCCGGACCGCACGATCCTCGTGAACGGCCCCGACGACGTCGCCGCGCTGTCGGTGCCCGACCCGGACAACCTCGTCTGGCTGTCGCAGACCACGCTCAGCGTCGACGAGACGATGGAGACCGTGCGGCTGCTGCGCGAGAAGTTCCCGGCCATCCAGGACCCCCCGTCGGACGACATCTGCTACGCCACCCAGAACCGCCAGGTCGCGATCAAGAAGGTCGCGCCCGGTGCCGACCTGGTGATCGTGGTCGGCTCGGCGAACTCGTCGAACAGCGTCCGCCTGGTCGAGGTCGCGCTCGAGCACGGTGCCCGCGCCGCCCACCGCGTCGACTACGCGGAGGAGATCCAGCAGGAGTGGCTCGACGGTGTCGAGACGGTCGGCGTGACCAGCGGTGCATCCGTGCCGGAAGAACTCGTGGCCGAGGTGCTCGAACAGCTCGCCGACGCCGGCTACGCCGCCGTCGAAGAGGTCGTCACCGCACACGAGGACCTGATGTTCTCGCTCCCCAAGGAGCTCCGCACCGACGCGTCGGGCAACCCGACGCGCGCGCTCGGCGGGCGTCGGGCATGAGCGGCTCGGACGGCTGGTCCTCGGTCCCGCGTCGCGACCCGGCGAACCACGGCGACGCCGGCGCTGGTACCGGTCAGGAGGCTCGGGGTGCGTCCGCGACGTCGGCCGCCGGCCCCGCGAACGGCCGGCCCCAGGGCCGTCCCGCCCCCGGGTACGGCGAGTACGCGCCAGAGGGTTGGGTGAACCCGGTCCTCGTCGAGCAGGAACGCCAGGAGCGGGAGCGCCAGGCACGGGAGCGGCAGGACCAGGCCCCCGCCACCGGCGTGCGCGACGCTGCTCCGAGCGACGGCGTCCGCGGCGACCGCGCCGGTGCGGACGCTCGCTCCGGTGCAGTCCCTGCCGGGGCGCAGCGGTCGATGGCCGGCAGCCGGTTCGGTCGCACACCGGCCGACTTCGTGCTCACCGTCGGGCTGCTCGCCTTCGGGCTGGTCTCCGTGGTGCAGTCCCTGTCCGTGGGCGAGGTCGCCTCCACCGTGCGGCGCACCCTCGAGACCCAGTACACGGCGCTGAACGACCCGAGCGCCCTGAGCACGGCGGCCGCCATCGCCGCGATCACCAACGTCGTCGTCTTCGCCCTGGTCGCCTGGTGGTCCATCCGTCGGCTCCGCGCACGGAAGCGGACGTTCTGGGTGCCGCTGGTCGGCGCGGTCGTCGCCACGGCGATCAGCACGATCGCGTTCGTCGTCGTGGTCATGCAGGACCAGGCCTTCGTCGACTTCATGCTGCGACAGTCCGGCGCCTGACCGCCGGGCTGGTCGCGGCGCCGGTCTCCGCGCGGCGCCGACATCCATGCGCCGAGTGGTCGCAACACGCCGCGGCCCCGCCGTCGAGTGGTCACGAAGTGACGTCCGGCACCGGCGCAACTGACAGTTCGCGACCCCTCGGCCCTGCGCGTACGGGGAGTCGTGACCTCTCGGCAGCCCGTCCGTCGGCCGGTCGCGGTGCCGGTGCCCCTCTGGCGAGCGTCGTCAGCCTCCCGGGCGAGCGCAGCAGCCACCGCCGATTGGTCGCAACACGCCGCGGGCCCGCCGTCGAGTGGTCACGAAGTGTCGTCCGGCACCGGCGCAACCGACAGTTCGCGACCCCTCGGCCCTGCGCGTGCGGGGAGTCGCGACCACCCCAGCCAGCAGCCGGAGGTCAGCCGGCCAGGAACGCCGCGACCGCTCCGTGCAGGGCAGCCAGGTCATCGACGTGCACGAGCTCCCGGATCGAGTGCATCGACAGCAGCCCGACGCCGATGTCGATCGTCGGGATCCCGAGCCGGGTCGCCGCGATCGGGCCGATGGTCGAGCCGCCGGGGATCGTGTTCACGTTGACGAACGGCTGCCACGGCACACCGGCGGTTTCGCAGGCGGCGGCCCAGACGGCCTCGCCCTTCGCCTCGGTCATGTAGCGCTGGTTCGCGCTGATCTTCAGCAGCGGTCCGGCCCCGGGGCGCGGGCGGTTCGTCGGGTCGTGCTTCTCCGGCTGGTTCGGGTGCACCAGGTGCCCGGCGTCGCTCGACAGCAGCCACGATGCACGGAACGCCCGGGCGGCTTCGGAGCGGGTGGCGCCGAGTCCTTCCTGCACACGGCCGAGGACGTCCTCGAGGAATGGACCCCCGGCACCGGACGGCGTCGACGACCCGATCTCCTCGTGGTCGAACGCCGCGAACACCGGTATGTGGTCACCGTCGGTCGGAGCGTCGACGATGCCCCGGAGTCCGGCGTGCACGCTCGTCAGGTTGTCCATCCGGCCGGACGCCAGGAACTCCCGCTCGATGCCGATCCGGGCCGGCGCCTGGGTGTCCGCGAGGAACAGGTCCCACGACACGGCACCCTCGCCGAGCCGGGCGAGCAGCCACTCCACGACGGAGGTCCCACCGGCGTCGCCGTCGACCCCGACGATCGGCAGGGTGTGGCGCTGGCGGTCGATCTCCTTGCCGTCGTTCACCCCGCGGTCGAGGTGGATGGCCAGGTTGGGGATGCGGGCGACGGCATCGGTGCTGACGAGCCGCACGCTGCCGTCGGCGTCGACGACCCGGCCGGCGATCCGCAGGTCACGGTCGAACCAGGTCGACAGGAGCGCGCCGCCGTAGACCTCGACGTTGAGCTGCTCCCAGCCCCAGGTGCGCACGCCGGGGTTCGGCTTCACGCGGAAGCCGGGGGAGTCGGTGTGGGCGCCGAGGATCCGGAACGGCGTCGTCGGGACGGCACCGTCGGGCAGGCGCCACGCGATCACGGCGCCGTCGCGGACGACCACGTACGCACCGGGTTCGGTCGGCCAGGCGTCGAGCTCGGACAGCTCGGTGAACCCGGCCGCGACGAGACGGTCACGGGTCGCCGCCGCCGCGTGGAACGCGGTGGGCGACTCGGTGACGAACTGGGCGAACTCGGAGGCGATGGCGTCGACGGTCACCCGCCCATCGTGGCACGGGGTGGGGGCGACCCGACGCAGAACGGGGCGCGTCCGTCGGACGCACCCCGTTCCTCCAGGCCGGTGGACCCGACCGGACGGACCTGCTCAGCCCTTGGCGTGGCCTGCCGAGCCGAGGACCTTCGCGGCCTCGACGACGCGAGCCGCCATGGCGGTCTCGGCGACCTTGCCCCAGGCGCGGGGGTCGTACTGCTTCTTGTTGCCGACCTCGCCGTCGATCTTCAGGACACCCTCGTAGTTGCGGAACATCGAGTCCGCGATCGAGCGGGTGAACGCGTACTGGGTGTCCGTGTCGATGTTCATCTTGATGACGCCGTTGCGGACTGCCTCGTGGATCTCGTCGTCGGTCGAGCCGGAGCCGCCGTGGAAGACGAGGTCGAGGGGGTTCTCGCCGGTGCCGTGCTTCGCCGCGACGGACGCCTGGATCTCGCCGAGGAGCTCGGGACGGAGCTTGACGTTGCCCGGCTTGTAGACGCCGTGCACGTTGCCGAAGGTGAGCGCCGCGATCCAGCGACCCTTGTCGCCCAGGCCGAGCGCGTCGACGACCTTTTCGACGTCGTTCGGGGTCGTGTAGAGCGCGTCGTTCGTGCCCTCGTGCTGGACGCCGTCCTCTTCGCCGCCGACGACGCCGATCTCGACCTCGAGGATCGCGTTGATGTTCCGCGTCTTCTCGATCATGGTCTTCGCGATCTCGATGTTCTCGTCGAGCGGCACGGCCGAACCGTCCCACATGTGCGACTGGAAGATCGGGTTGCGACCCTGCCGGACCTCTTCCTCGCTCGCCGCGATGAGCGGCAGGACGAAGCCGTCGAGGGCGTCCTTCGGGCAGTGGTCGGTGTGCAGCGCGACCGTGATGTCGTAGTTCTTGGCGACCTCGTGGGCGAACTTCGCCATCGCGAGGGCACCAGCTGCGCGGTTCTTGATGGTGTGGCCGGCGAAGTAGTCGGCACCGCCCGTCGTGACCTGGAGGATGCCGTCGGAACCGGCCTCCTGCAGGCCCTGGAGGACCGCGTTGATGGTCTGCGAGGAGGAGACGTTGACCGCGGGGTACGCGAACTTGCCCGCCTTCGCGCGTTCGATCATCTCGGCGTACTGTTCCGGCGTTGCGATGGGCACGTGGATCTCCTTCGACTTCGGTGATGTCCCCGCCGATCGTAGTCAGCCGGACTGGAGGCACGGTCCGGGTTACGCGGTCGGCTCACGTCCGGCGTGCACATGCGTGCACGGGCCCGGTGTCCGGACCGTCGGTCGGCCGCCGGTCGGTAGGCTCGGGTCGTGACTCCCACGACTGAGACCGGCTCCCTGTTCCTCCAGCCCGACCGCAACCTCGCGCTCGAGCTCGTGCGTGCGACGGAGGCCGCCGCGATCCGTGCGCAGCCGTGGGTCGGGCGTGGTGAGAAGAACCTCGCCGACGGCGCCGCGGTCGACGCGATGCGCAAGTTCCTCGGCACGGTGAACTTCGACGGCGTCGTCGTCATCGGTGAGGGCGAGAAGGACAACGCCCCGATGCTCTACAACGGCGAGCACGTCGGCAACGGTCACGGCCCGGCCTGCGACATCGCGGTCGACCCGATCGACGGCACCTCGCTCACCGCCGCTGGCCGCCAGAACGCCATCTCCGTCATGGCCGTCTCGGACCGTGGCTCGATGTACGACCCCTCCGCCGTCTTCTACATGGACAAGATCGCCGCCGGCCCCGAGGGTCGCGGTGTCCTGGACCTCGAGAAGCCGATCGGTGACAACATCCGCGCGCTGGCGAAGGCCAAGGGCAAGGACCTCGAGGACATGGTCGTCGCCGTGCTCGACCGTCCGCGCCACGACGAGCTGATCCGCGCCATCCGCGCGACCGGTGCCGGCACGCGACTGCTGCTCGACGGTGACGTCGCCGGTGGCATCGCCGCCGCGCTGCCCGGCTCGACCATCGACATGTGCGTCGGTGTCGGCGGCACCCCCGAGGGCATCATCACGGCGTGCGCGATCAAGGCGCTCGGCGGCGTGATCCTCGGCAAGCTCCAGCCGAAGGACGACGAGGAGCGTGAGCGCGCCATCGCCGCCGGCCACGACCTGGACAAGGTCCTCGACCAGGACGACCTGGTCACGGGTGACAACACGTTCTTCGTCGCCACCGGCGTCACCGACGGCGTCCTGGTCGACGGTGTCCGTCGTTCGCGCGGCGTCATCCACACCGACTCGCTCGTGCTCCGCTCGCGCTCGAACACGATCCGCCGCATCCAGGCGGACCACCGTGCGGAGAAGTGGTTCTAGGCCGGACGATCGTCTGCCGCTTCGGGGCGTCGCCGGTCTTCCGGCGGCGCCCCGTTGTACGAGCCCTTGCGTAGGCTCGACGCATGACTGCGACAACGGCACGGATCGTCGGACTGGACACCGCGGGCATCCGCACGCTGCACGCGGAGGCGGACGGCACGGCCGACCGGCTGCCGCACGTCGTGCCGGTGGCGCCTGACCTCGGCGTGATCCTGGCGGACGAGGACGGCGCGATCCTCACCGCGCCGGCGCTCGCCGAGATGGGCTGGGCGGACGACGACGTCCTGCGCGCAGCCGTCGCCGCCGCGCAGGAGCAGGCCGGAGGCGACGTCGCGGTGATCCAGCCTGGCACGATCGTCATCCAGGACCCCGACCTCGCCGTGGTGCTCGTGCTCGCACCGCAGGCGTTCCAGGGGATCGAGTTCCGCGGCAGCGCAGTGGTCTTCCCGGTTGCGCCGACGACGTTCATCGTCACCGGCGACCAGGACGAGGACGGGCTCCAGGTCGCGGCCGGTGTCGCCCAGCAGATCCTGGCCGACGACGAGGGCGAGGTCCTGAGCGGACCGCCCATGGTGCTGCGCGGTGACGGGTGGGTCCGGTTCGAGCACCCGTCGCTCGACGGCGAGCTCCGGACGATCCGCGCGCTCTGGACCGCGACCGCCGCGAACCTGCAGCAGGACGCCCTGCAGGAGTCGTTCGACCGGCGGGGCGAGGACGTCCACGTCGGTGCGGTCTCGGTCGCCCGGCTCGCCGAGGACGACCCGGCCTTCTCGTACTCGTCGTGGACCGAGGACGTCGAGACCGTCGTCGCCGCGGTCGACACGATCGTGCTCGTGACCCTCGACGGGCAGACGCAGCCCGTGCCGTTCGGTCGCTTGAGGGAGCTGGCCTCCGGGTTGATCGAGCAACTCGAGGTCCGCCCGACGCGCTACCGGCTCCGCGGGTTCCCGGATCTCGAGTCGGTCCGCGCGGCCCTCTGACGGGTGGACCCCGGTCGGCGGCACTCGTCCCCGTCGCTGCCCCCTGATATGGTCACACTCGCGCGCTTGTGGACAACGGCGCGATAGATCGGACCTGGGGAGGAATGATGGGGCGACCGTCGGGGTGGGACGTTGTCGATCAGGGTGATGATCCGGTCAAGGGTGATCCGT